>SCQY01000168.1 GCA_004298665.1 bacterium
GATCCGAGAAGGGGTCGGGGCTTTTCTTTCGCCAATGGGCGTCCCCTTGGCAGGGGCCGTAGCCTACGCGTGCTAGGGATGATCCGATAGGCTGTCCTCTCTAATTGTGCAGGTGCGCGGTCTACCGCCGCGCCATCGTCCCGAGGCCACGTCGCGAAGGGGAGCACATGCAACTACAGCCGTACGTCTTCTACTATGGACGCTGTGAAGAGGCGCTCGAGTTCTACAAGAGCGTGCTGGGCGGAAGCTTTGAGATGATGCGGCACGGGGACTCCCCGATGGCCGATCAGGTGTCAGATGACTTTCGCAAGAAAGTGATGCACGCAGCATTCAAGGCCGGAGACGTCGCCTTCATGGCCTCGGACGGCGCCAGTGCCAAGCCCATCGATCCGGAAGCGGGGAACATCTCATTGTCTCTGACGGTGGCCGATCGCGTTGAAGGCGAGCGGGTATTCAACGCCCTGTCGCAAGGCGGCAACGTGAAAGTGCCGTTCGACGATGCCTTTTGGGGTGGGAAATTCGGCTTGCTGGACGATCGCTTCGGCATCGAATGGATGATCACGGCCCCATAGCAGACTCCGGCCGTTCCCGGCGCGAAACCTCGTCCCGCCCAGGCGCCAGTGCCGTCGCCTCCGGAAGAGATAAGCGAAAGAATCTAGAGGAACCGCCCTCGAGCCGATGCTGCAGCGCCTACGAAGGCCATGCGAGGTTGCAGATCTTTCCTGCTTCCGCAGGCGAGAGAGCCGTTCCGGCGGCCTCCTGACGGTCGACGATGTGCATCACGTCGTAGGGATCGTTCGGCGACCCGTGCGGGTTGAGTTTCCCGAACCACACCGGCCACTGCAGCGCATGATCCACCGTACGATACTCGGCGGCCCCTTCCCACAATCCATGGAACGGCGCGCCGGCAAGCATCTTCGCGCACTTGACGGGATCGGTCGACTTCGCTTCGTTCATCGCCCACAGCATGCGGTCCATCGCCGTGAAGCT
The DNA here is from genome assembly GCA_004298665.1 of bacterium. GTDB lineage: Bacteria > Vulcanimicrobiota > Vulcanimicrobiia > Vulcanimicrobiales > SCRA01 > SCRA01. Next base: position 991 of record SCQY01000168.1, read on the forward strand.
CTCACAGCCGCTTGCCGCGGGCGGCTGACCGTACCGCTTGCGGTATTCGGCGACGAACCGTTCGGCCATCGCGTTTCCCTTGCCGAGGACGTTTTCGCCCTTGTAGTACCAGTCCGTGCCCCAGTGGCCGACGCGGACTTCGGGAGGCACGGCCCATACCGACTCGAGTTGGATGAACGGTCCCGCAACGGGGAAGCTCTTGAGCACGCCGTATTGATTTGCTTGCTTGAGGCAGTTGACCCAATCCGCGCCTGCGACGAGAATGAGCACGCAGTCCGGCTTCGTGGCAGCGATCTTGGTGAGGTAAGGGCCGAAGTCCGTGGTGCCCAGCGGCGTGAGATCGTTTTCTACGATCGTTCCGCCGATGTGCTTGGCGACGTCCGCGTAGCCCAGCGCCAATGAGTGCCCGAACGCGTAATCGGGCGTAATCAAGTGCCACCTCTTGCCGAAGAGCTTGGCGATCGAGAAGCCTGTGGCGTGAGTCAACTGCCACGTCGTGTGAGGGGTCTGGAACGTGTTCCAGGTGCAGTGCTCCCCACTGATGAGATCGGTGTGCCCGCCGGAGTCGATGAACAGCACCCCCAGGTCATGACAAGCATTGCTGGTTGCCAGCGAGTCTGCACTGTTGAGCGTTCCCATCATGGCGGCAACCTTGTCTTGGTTGACGAGCTTGCGTGCCTTCTCGACGCTGATGCCGGGGTTGTTTTGGTTGTCTTCGACGACGACTTCGACTCTACGGCCCATCACGCCGCCCTTGGTGTTCCACCACTCGACAGCCAGCGCGGCTCCGCGCTTCTCGTTTTGTGAGAGCGCGGCATAGGCGCCGGTGAGTTCTTCGATCTGGCCGATCTTGAGGACGTTGGAAGCCTCGCCCATCTTGGGAATGAAGGCGGGAAATCCACCGCCAAGCATCGCGGCACCGAGGCCGATACCCCGAACGAAATTCTTGCGAGCAATGTTGTTGCGCGGCATGCACTGTTCTCCGTGGCTCTCGAGAGCCTCAAAAAATTCTTGCCGCTCAGCGATTCCAACTCCTTGCAGCAGACGTGACGATGTTCGGCGACAACAGCTCATCGTTGCGTGCCGGCCGTGAGGGGAAAATGCCCCGTAAACGCGGGTTGTAGCCGCCTCCTGCGACTTTACAGAGACTTTACGCAAGCGATGGGACTCACACTCTTGACGGCCATTCGGGCATCGTGTACCATGCGGGCCAAGCAGCCGCTAAGTCGCGGTGCATTTGCAGAAGCCTTGCGTTGGAAGGCGGGTGTTCCCATCGCATCGATAGCACCGCCCCACCCCGATTCCGCTCGCGGGTCGACCGTCGACGCGCTCGACGCGCTGATCGACCGCGCGATTGGCGCGGGGGCGAGCGATATCCACTTGGAGCCGCAGACCGCGGGCGGGCGCATTCGCTTTCGGATCGATGGCATATTACGTCCGCACTTGACCCTCCCGAGCGGCCTCTTCACCGCCCTTTGCGCTCGCGTCAAACTCATCGGTGAGCTCGATCTCGGCGAGCGGCGCCTGCCGCAGGACGGGCGCACCGCCTTCGCGCGCGGGGAGCGAACCTACGAGACGCGCATCGCCACGTTGCCCGGCGTACTCGGCGAGAAACTGGTCATCCGCCTCTTCGACCGCGACGGAGGCCTGCGCACGCTCGAGGAGCTCGGCATGCTCGCCGCCGAGCGCCTGCGTTACGAGGCGATGCTCCGGAAGCCGCATGGGCTCGTGCTCATTGCCGGCCCCACGGGAAGCGGCAAGACGACGACGCTCTATGCTTCCATACCTCTGCTCGAGCCGCAGCGGCGCAACGTCACGACCGTGGAGGATCCCGTCGAGCGCTACGTTCCGGAGATTACCCAGGTGCAGGTGCATAGCCGCGCCGGCATGACCTTCCCGGTGGCGCTGCGCGCGCTGCTCCGCCAGGATCCCGACGTCATGGTGATCGGCGAGATCCGCGACGGCGACAGCGCGCGCCTAGCGGTCTCGGCGGCCCTTACGGGCCATCTGGTCTTGGCCACGATTCACGTCAACGATGCCGACGGCGCGGCGGCGCGCCTCCGCGACCTCGGGGTAGAGGCGCATGCGCTCGACGCGGCGCTGCGCTGCGTGGTGGCGCAACGCCTCGTCCCGCGCTCGGGCGGCGGACGCATCGCCCGGTACGAGCTGCGCGAGCACGGGGCGAGCGTGCATTGCTAAGTGCCGCCGCCGATCTCGCCGAGCTGCGTCTGCGCGAGCTGTTGCGCGTCATGTTTCGCGGGCGCGCGTCCGACCTGCACCTCGCCGCGGGGTACCCGCCGATGGTGCGCGTCGACGGCGCGATCGCTCCGCTGGCGATGCCCGCGCTCTCCGAGCACGACGTGCAGACGCTCGCGGCATGCCTGGCGCTGCGGCGAGCGGCGGCCAAACAGTGCGCGCTCGAGCAGCACCTCGACTTCGCGGTCGACGACCCCGAGTTCGGGGTGGTTCGCGTCCACCTCTTTCGCGCAGGCGGGCAGCGCATCGCGCTGCGCGCGCTGGGCGGTGCGGTTCCCTCGCACGCCGATCTGGGACTGCCTCGCCGCGTGCTGGAGTTCGCGGCTCTGCGCGCAGGGTTCGTCGTGATCGCGGGGGCTACCGGCAGCGGAAAGACGACGACGGCTGCGGCGCTGCTCGAGGCCGCGGACGATGCCTGCGCGCGTCATATCGTGAGCATCGAGGAACCCATCGAGTATCGCCTGCGCGGCCGCCGCAGCCTGGTAACGCAACGCGAAATCGGTGTGGACGTCGTCGACGCCCCTGCCGGCATTCGCGCGGCGCTGCGGGAGGACCCCGACGTCATCTTTCTTGGCGAGCTGCGCGATGGCGCCGCCGTTGAGACCGCGCTGACGGCCGCGGAGACGGGGCACCTGGTCGTCACCACGCTCCATGCACGCGGCGCCGACGGCGCCGTCGAGCGAATCGTCGATCTCGCCGCCGGTGAGCGGCGGGATCACGTACGCCGCCAACTCGCGCAGGTGTTGGCAGGCATCGTCTACCAGCGGCTGGTGCCGCGGGCCGGCGGCGCGGGACGCACGGCGGCCGTTGAGATTCTCGTCGCCACGCAAGCCGTGCGAAGCCTGATACGCGAGGAGAAGACCCACCAGCTGCGCAACGCGATGGCGACGGGGCGTGCCGTAGGCATGCAGACGCTGACGAGCCATCTCGAAGACCTCGCATTGCGCGGCGTGATCGAGCGGGAGAGCCTACGCGAGGTGCTGCGCGACCAAGGGCTGGCCGATGGCTGAAGCCGCGTCGTTCGAGTACCTCGCTCGCCGCCCCGACGGTACGCGTGTACGCGGCCAACTGCAAGCGGCCTCGCGCGAGGCGGCGCTCGCGTCCGTTCGCGAGCGTGCGATGGTTCCGGTCCGCGTGCGTCTCAGCGGGCCGCGGTACCGCCTTCCGAAGCTTCCCGTGTTGCCTTCCGCTATTGCCGGGCGGGAGCTGGTGGGGTTCATGCGCTCGTTCGCGGTGATGACGCGGGCCGGCGTTCCCGTGCTGCGTATTCTCGACGTGTTGGCTGAAGAGCACGAAGGCAAGGCGTTCCGGGCTGCCGTGGCCCGCATGCGCGCCAGTCTGGTTCGCGGTGAGTCCCTTTCGCGCGCCGCCGAGCGCGCGGGTCTGTTCACACCCGTGCACGTCGCCATGATTCGCGCGGGCGAGGCAGGCGGCATCCTCGACGAGACGCTCGAGCGCGTGGCGCGCGTCGTAGCTCGCGACCATGGCATTCGGCGTCGCGTCGCTTCGGCGCTCACCTACCCCGCGGTGCTCGCCGTCGCCGCACTGCTCTCCGTCGTCTTGCTGATCGGCACGCTGACGCCGGCGCTGGCGCGCCTCTTCGCCGAGATGTCGGCGCCGCTGCCGCCTTCGACGGTGGCTCTGCTTGCGGCCGGGCGTGCCATTCGCTCCCCTGTCGCGCTCGTCGCAGCGACGGTAGCCCTGATCGCCGCGGTTGCCGGCGTGCGCGCGATCCCGCGCTTCGCGCGCTTCGCCGGCATGGCGGAACGCCTGGCGCTCGCCCTTCCGTTGGTCGGGACGCTGCGCCGCGCGATCGTGGTCTCACGCGTTGCGCGGACGCTGGGCGCTCTCTTGCGCGGAGGCCTGCCTACGCTCGAGGCCGTCGATCTCGCCGCGCAGAGCGCGGGGAGTCCCTTGGCCGCCTCCGCCTTGTACGATCTGCGCCTGTCGCTGCGCGAAGGTGAGGGCCTCGCGCAGCGGCTGGTCTCCGGTGGCTTCTTCCCCGCCCTCTTCGTGCACATGGTTCGCGTGGGCGAGGAGTGCGGCACGCTCGATGCGCTCCTGGAATCGGCCGCGGAGTTCTACGACGTCGAGGCAGAGGCTGCGCTCCACGTCCTGACGACGTTGATCGAGCCTACGTTGATCGCGCTGCTCGGCGGCGTGGTGGCCGCCATCGCCTTGGCCGTCTTCGTTCCTCTCTATGCTTTGATCGGGAGCCTTCGATGACCGTGAACCCCACCGCGGAGTACTTCGTGAGGACCGGCGAGGCGGTCCTCACACGCTGGCTGCGCACGCGAGCCGTCGGCGACCGCAACGCGCTGGTGGAGCACTTCTGGTATCTCTGCCGGCGGGCCGCCCTGCGTCTGCGCCGTGACGGCTTGGAACGGGAAGACGCCGAGCAAGTTGCCGCGTTGGGGCTGATCAAGGCAGCCGAGTACTTTCGTCCGGGCGAAGGCGTCCCGTTCGAAGCCTACGCGTGGACGATGGTGTTAGGCGAGCTCCTCCACCACATCCGCGATGCCACGCCGCTGGTGCGCGTGCCGCGCCGCTTGCGTTCCACCGAACGGCGCGCCGCTGCTGCGCGTGAAGACCTGCGCCAACGTATGCTGCGCGAGCCGACGACCTCGGAAGTCGCCGCGATGCTCGGTATCGCGACCGTCGACGTGGAAGAGGCCGAGCGCGCGCGCCGCTCGCAGCGCTCCGAAGACCTGACCCAAGTACGCGAGACTCCGGCGTACGGGCTCTCCACGCCCGATCGCGTCGCCCTCGACGTCGCGCTGCGCAGCCTCGACGAGCGCGAGCGGCTGCTGGTGCTGGCAACCTTCGGCGCGGGGCGCACGCAAACGGAGCTCGGCGCTCACTTAGGGTGCTCGCAGCGGCACGTCTCGCGGCTGCTCAGCCGCGCGTTGAAGAAGATGGCTCGCGAGCTGGAGTAGCACCAGGCGTCTACGCGCAGCGTTCGCGGGGCATTGCGCTGCCACCAGGAAGGCGGTAGCGATGCGGCGTTCGCCGGGATTCACGTTGATGGAGCTGATGGTCGTGGTTGCCATCATCTCCGTGCTCGCCACGGTTATCATCCCGAACTTCATCCATGCGCGCGCGCAGGGCGTGACGGCCGCATGCGAGAGCAATCTGCGCCAGATCGCGACGGCGATGGAGCTCTACTATGCGGACAACGGCACCTATCCCAACAGCGGAACGGTCACGCCCACGCTCTTCGCCGGCGGCGTCGCGCCCGCCGAGAGCTACCTGGGCCAGACGCCGATCGATCCCGCGAACAACAAGCCCTATAGCGTGATCGTCGTCGCCGCCGGCGGCAATACACCCGCTCGCTATATCGTCGAAGACGAGGGTGGCCACGACCCCAGCACGACCCGTGCGCTAACCGATCGCGACAATCCGGCGACGGCGGGGCAAGTCCAAGCCAACGCCGACTACCTCGTCTACTCCTCGTCCAACGGTCTGCAATCGGCCGAGAACGCCAACGAGAACCCGTGAGCCCGATCACGCTCTCGGTCCTCGCGCTCGCCCTCGCCGTCCACACGCTGACCGACCTGCGCGAAGGCTACGTTTATGACGTCGCCGTTCTCGTGCCGCTCGTGCTGTTGGCGGCACTCGCGGCGTCCACCGGGCGCCTGGCGGATGCTTGCGCCGGCGCGCTGCTTTGCGGCGCACTGCCCGCTGCGCTCACTGCCGCGACACGCGGGCGCGGCATGGGCATCGGAGATGCCAAGGTGGCCGCGCTGATCGGCATGGCGCTCGGTCCCGTTGCCGGCATCCTGGCGCTCGGCTGCGCGTTCGTCTGGGGAGCGGCGATCTCGCTTACGCTGGTGGCGATGCATCGCGTGCGCTGGGGGGCGCGCGTGGCCTTCGTTCCCTTCTTGGCGCTTGGCAGCCTGAGCATCGTCCTGGCGGAGCGCTTCGGGCCGCGGTAATTTGCTCGCCTGTCCCAAGGAGTGAACAGGCTCCGGGAGAACATGATCCCATGGATCTCTCGGTACTCCGCAAGATCCCGCTGTTTGCAGGGTTCGACGACGAGCAGATCGCCGAAGTCGGCAAGCTCGTGCAGACGCGGCGTGTCCCCAAGCACCAGATCATCGTCTACGAAGGGGACCCGGGCGACTCGTTCTACATCTTGCTCAAAGGCTCCGTGGCCGTCTCGCACATGACGGGCGAGGGCAAAGAGACGATCCTCTCCATCCTCAAAGAAGGCGACTTCTTCGGTGAGATGGCAATGCTCGACTCGTCGCTGCGTTCCGCCTCCGTCAAGACGCTCTCTGATGTGGAAGTTGGGCTGGTTACACGCGCCGACTTCCTGGACTTACTGGGCAAGAACCCATCCATCGGCCGGTCGCTCGTCATCGCCCTTTCCGAGCGCTTGCGCGACGCCAACCAGCAGATCGCGGCCTCGGCCTATCAAGACATCCGCAGCCGCCTTGCCGCGCTGCTGCTGAAGCTGGCGGAGAAGTTCGGCGAGACGACGCCCGAAGGCACGCGCATCACCCAACGGCTCACCAATCAAGAGATGGCGAGCATGGTGGGCACGACGCGCGAAACCGTCAATCGCACGCTGAACAAGTTCTGGGACGAGCAACTGATCGACATGCGCACCGCATTCATCATCATCAAAGACGCCGACGTGCTCGGCAAGCTGCTCGAGTAGTCTAACCGCAGCCTTTCACGGGCATTGCCAGCGCGTGGCGATCTTCGCGCGCGCTCCTCTCCCGTTAGGCGTTCACTGCGATGCCGAGGGCTTCGCGCTCTGCGACGTGCGCTCAACCGCGCGCGGCGCCGCGTTGCACCGCGTCGTCTTCGAAGCCTTCGACGGTCGCGAGCCCGTCGAGGCGCTGACTGCGGCCGTGCGTGCCAACCGCTGGCGGAACAGGCTGTGCGTGACCAGCTTTGCGGCGGAGCGCGCACTTCTCCACGCGCTGCACTTGCCCGCGATGTCCCCGCACGAGCGGCGTGCCGCGGCGCGCCTGGAGGCGGAGCGTTTGACTCCCGACCGCGACGTGGCGCTCTCCGTGGACGTGAGCGCGCTGCCCAGCGGGTGGCTCCTAGCGGCGGCGCCGCGCGCGGAGGTTCGTGCGGCTGCCGCGCGCGCGGAGGCCGCTGGATTGCGCGTCCGCGCCGTCGATCTGGCGACGCTGGCCTTGGCCAGAGCGATCGGCGCGCAGCCCGGCGATGCGATCGTGGTTGCCGACCGGGCGCGAGCCGTGGTGCATCTGGTGACGGAGGGTGCGCCGTTCGTGCGGCTGCTCCCGAGTCGGGGCGGCAGCGCGGAGTTGGCCGCGCCGCTGGCCGAGGCGCTCGAGTTCGCAGCCAGCCGCGGCTTCGGCGTCGCGCGCCGTGTGGTCGTGGCCGGCGCGCTGGCCGTTGAGGACGGATTCGTAGAGCGGCTCGCGGACGCTCTAGGGCGCGCGGTTACGCCGGCCGAGCTGCGCGCGGAGGTCTCGGCGGACGAGCATCCGCTGGACTACGTGCGCGCCAGCGCGCCGCGCTGGCTGACGGCGTGTGGCCTCGCGCTCTGGAGTCTGCGG
>SCQY01000169.1 GCA_004298665.1 bacterium
TCAACGTCATCACCGATCGGCTTGGCGACTTGGCCGATTCGCAGGCAAAGGCCGCGGCGATCGCTCGAATTCGCCGCGAGTGGCAAGGCGAGCGAGGCTATGTGCGCAGGAACGAGGCGGCGTTCCGGCTCAAGGATCAAGGGAAAGTCGATCAGGCTCTCCGCGAATATCTCGCTGTACCCTATGCGCCGATCCTCGATCTCCTTCGAGCCTACGATGCATCGACGTCGGCTACGATCGAGGTCGAGCGCAGGAAGATGACGCGCGCGGGGGTGATCGGCGGGGCTATCGCCCTCATCTGCAGTGCCGGTGCCTTGGTGCTGGCGATCTTGCTGGCATTGCGCTCAGGTGACGTCGGCCGCCGCCTCCAGCGCGCCACACGAGCCCTCTCGGAAGTGATCCGTGACGACTTGACGGCACTTTCGTCTTCGCTGAGCGCGGCATCGCGCGGCGATCCTTCGACCGGGCGGTCGCGCCCTGAACGCCAGCCGCTCGCCATCTCCGGCTCCGACGAAGCGGCAACGCTGGCGGCAAGCTACAATCGCCTGATCGACAGCGTGGAAGAGATATCCGGCGCCCTCAGCGATCACCTGGGTTCTCTTGGACACCGCGATCCGCTCACCGGCCTCCCCACCCGTGCCGAACTCAAACACTCCTTGGCGAGAGCCATCGCCGAATCCAAGACGCGGGGGGAAGGCGTCGTCGCGGTCGTCGTCTTGGACGTCGACGGGTTCAAGAAGATCAACGATAGCCTGGGGGCCGCCATCGGCGACGAGTTGCTCAAGCAGATCGCGGGGCGTCTTGCAACGTGCGCGAGAGAGAGTGACATGCTCGCACGCCCCGGAGGAGACGAGTTCATCGTGGTGCTCGACGCCGTTCGCGACCGGGCACATGCGGCTCAGCTCGCACTGGAGATGATCGCCGCCGCCGAGCGGCCATACGACCTCTCGGGACGCGAACTCTACGTGAGCATGAGCGCGGGCCTTGGGCTCTACCCCGAGGACGGAAACGACATCGACGAACTGCTCCAGAATGCCGATTCCGCGCTGTCTCGCGCCAGAGCCGTTCAGCGCAGCGGGTTTGCCTTCTACGAGCCGGCGATGCGCAGCGAGGCACTCGAGCAGCTCGTTCTAGAAACAGATCTGCGGCGGGCTCTTCAGAGCGACGAGTTCGAGGTCTACTATCAGTCGATTCTCAGTACGCACAGCGAGCGCATCATCGGCTTCGAGGCTCTCCTGCGATGGCTCCATCCCTCTCTTGGCCTCATGCGGCCGGCCGCCTTCCTGAGCACGGCGGAGGGGATGAGCCTGATCGTGGGGATAGGCAAGAAGGTGCTGCATACCGCGTGCCTCCAAGCCAAAGCATGGCATCAGCATGGGCTGCCGGTGCGGATGAACGTCAATGTGTCCGCCCCCGAGTTTCATCGCCAAGATCTCTACGCGTCGGTTGCGGAGATCCTCCACGAGACCGGATTTCCACCGCACGCACTGGAGCTCGAGATCACGGAAAGCCTCATCATGCAGGATCTCCGCAGCGCCCGCGTCACCCTGCGAGCGCTGCGAGATCTGGGTATCCGCATCGCGATCGACGACTTCGGCACTGGATACAGCTCACTGGAATACCTTCGGAGCTTGCCGATCGACACGTTGAAGATCGATCATTCATTCGTGCGCGGGATCGCAAAGAGCTCCCGCGACGCGGCATTCGCGAAAGCCATCGTCGCGTTTGCGCAAACGTTGGATCTGCGCGTCATCGCCGAGGGGGTG
>SCQY01000170.1 GCA_004298665.1 bacterium
CAGCTCTCCATCGTGCGCTTCAATAATCTGCGCAATCTCCGCCCGCAGGGCGATAGCCTCTTCATGGACGAGGGCGCGGGGGCCGCGCAAGACACCGCAAGCAGCGTCCAGCAGGGCTACCTCGAGAAATCGACGGTAAACGTCGTGCGCTCGATGGTCGATCTCATCTCCGCCCAGCGGTTCTTCGAGGCGAACAGCAAGGCGGCCACACTCGAGGATCAGGCGCTAGGTCTGGCCGTGCAATCGGTCGGATCCGTGCGCTAGGAACAGGCGACAAGAGAGGATGCTTCAGCCATCATGATGCGAGCGCTCTATACCGCAGCTACCGGGATGATTGCCCAGCAATACAACATGGACACCATCTCGAACAACCTCGCCAACATCGACACGCAGGGCTTCAAGGGAAACCAGGCGCGCTTCCAAGACCTCATCTACGAAACGCTGCGCGCCCCCGGCTCTCCCGTTGGCGCCTCCGTGGTTCCCACGGGGCAAGACGTCGGGCTCGGCGTGAAGGTAGCCTCCTCGGAGAAGAACTTCACGCAAGGCTCGCTCCAGCAGACGGGCAACCCGCTCGATGTGGCGATCGAGGGCGACGGCTTCTTCCAAGTCACGCTCCCCGACGGCACCGCCGCCTACACGCGCGACGGCTCGTTCAAGCGCGACGCCAACGGCACGCTGGTGACCGCGGACGGCTACCTGCTCTCGCCGCAGATCACCGTTCCGCAGAACGCAACGCAGGTCAGCGTCGGGGCAGACGGCACCGTGACCTCGCTGATTCCCGGATCGCAACTGCCGCAGACGCTCGGTCAGCTCTCCCTGGTACGTTTCACCAATCCCGCCGGGCTCTCGCCAGTGGGGAAGAACCTCTTCACGCAGACGGGTGCATCGGGGGCGCCGGTGATCAGTCAGCCCGGGATCAACGGGGCGGGGACGCTGCAGCAGGGCTTCTTGGAAAACTCCAACGTCCAAGTGGTCAATGAGATCGTCAACATGATCGTGGCGCAACGCGCCTACGAGGCGAACTCGAAGGCCATCTCCACGAGCGACCAGATGCTCTCCACTGCCGTGAACATCGTCCGCTAGACGTATGATGCGCAGCGTGCTCGCAGCCGCCGTGCTGCTCTCGGTCTGGGCGTTGCAGCTCCCCGCTTCGGCGGCGGCGCTGCAGCGTCTCTCCGGCGCGCGCATCGCGGCCTTCGCCACGCGCGTCGCAGAGCAAACCGCCGGGGGCCCGAACCGCAGCGTCGACGAGGCCTCCGCTGTCCCGGATCTGGAACTTCCCGCGGGAGCCGTAACCCTATCGCGCGGCCCGCTCCCCGCTCCCACGGCCACCTACGTCTCGGTTCCGGTGGTGGTGAGCGTCGACGGGACGACGATCCGCACCGTCTATGTCGGCTATCGCGTGACCACCTACGTGGCCGTCCCGGTGGCCACACGCAGCCTCCCGGCCGGTACGGTCCTCTCCGCCGGCGATCTCGAGATGAAGCGCCTACCGGCGCTGGGGCGCATCCCCTCGACGACCGATGAACTACTAGGGCGTCGCACCCTTGCCGGTATCCAAGCCGGAACCCCGGTCTTCCCCGAGATGGCGGCGATCGTGCCGCTAGTTCGTGCGGGACAGCCCTGCATGCTGGTCGTGGTGGACGAAGGGGTGCGTGTCACGGCCGAGGCGATCTCGCGTCAGGACGGTGCGCTCGGCCAGACGGTGGCCGTGTACATAGAGCAGACCAAGCATGCGATGAGCGCGGTCGTCATCGCAGCGGGGCGCGTGGAACTGGACGTGAGTACGAACGGAGATGCGGGAGGTCAGAATGTGGCAGCGGGTTCGTGAGATGGCGGCGGCGACGTTCATTGCGCTCGCCACGGCCATGCTCGCACTGCCGGCAGCGGGCGACACGCTCTACCAGCCCGGTCCGCAGACGGCACCGGCGCGGCCGTTGGATCTCTTCAGCGACCACCGCGCGCGCGCCGTGGGCGACTTGCTCACGGTCGTCTTCAACTTTTCGGTCGCGAGCAACTCGGTCAGCACCCTCTCGGACAAGAAGGACTACGCGCTCAACCTCGGGTCCGGCGTGGGGAACCTGGCGCTGGGGCCGTTGCGCTTCGCCACCGGCACCAGCGGCAATACCGCTGCCGATACCAGTCAAAGCCGCGTCGGTCAGCAATCGCTCAACGCGGTGATGGAGGCGACCGTCGTCAACGTGCTCCCCAGCGGAAATCTGGAGATCAAGGGGCACCAAGGCGTTATCGTCAACGGCCAGCCGCAGATGCTGGATATCTCCGGCGTGGTTCGCCCCGAGGATATCGACGGCACCAACTCCGTGGCCTCCAGTAAAGTGGCCGACGTCGATGCCAAATTCGCAGGCCAGTTCCAGGAGCCGCACCGCGGACTCATCCGCAAGCTGCTCTACTTCTTGTTCTAGAGATACGTGTGACGATGATGATGCAACGGTTCGAAGCGGTGACGAGGCTGATGATTGCGGTGCTGTGCGCCGTGAGCGTGCTGCTGATCGGCACGCTTCCAGCGCAGGCGCAGACCGTGCGCGTCAAGGACGTCGCGAAGGTCCAGGGCGTGGCCAACAACCAGCTCGTGGGCTACGGTCTAGTCACCGGCCTCGCCGGCAC
>SCQY01000171.1 GCA_004298665.1 bacterium
CGCACGCTCATCGACCAGAAGGTCAGCGAACTGCGCGAGAACTTCCGCATCTAGGCGGATCGCTAGAAAACGGGCGGCCGCTCGAAGGGGAGTTCAGCCGACGGTGAAAGCTCGGCGCTCTGCACGGGCTCAGCGCTCCGCACGGGCTCAGCGCTCTGCACGGGCTCGGCACTCTGCACCGGCTCGGTGGGCTCGACGGGCTCCGTGCTCGGCGCCGGTTCAAAGGGGGCCTCGACGAAGGTATCCGTCTCCACTGCGGGCGTGCGGGCCAGCCGCTCTTCTTCCTCTGCAGTATCGGCGGCCCGCTCCAGCTCTCTGACGAAGGATTGACTGGTGTTCTGGAGGTCGCGCATGACCCGGCCGGCGTCGCGGGCAATCTTCGGTAGACGCTCCGGGCCAAAGAGCAAGAGCGCGAGGCCGCCGAGGATCGCAACATCGGGAATCGAGAGCATGGACCGCGGGTTCCTGCGCCGGCGCAGGGCTTTCCTGCCGTTCCGGAAAAGGCTTGTTGTCCGGAGTTCACAGCGGGCTTGAAGATCATCTACACGCGTTCCAACCGTGTCGAGACACTAGCGTCGCTCGCCACGCTCAAGAAGATCCTCGGCCGCTTCGTTGGCCATCGGGTCTTCTACGAGATGTCCTCACGCTTCCGGCGCGGGCAGGAATTCTACTCCGTCAAGAACGCCTTCGTCGTTCGCGCCATCGAGGTAACCAACCGGGACTACCTCACCATCACGATCTTCGATGCCGGCAATTCCACGCACTCGATCGAAGTGGTCAATCCCCAAGCGATGCGCATCTATGACGAGACCGCGGGCAAGGGGTTCGCGGTCGTTTTCTATAGCGAGGTTGGGGAGGTGGAGTCGCGCTGCTACCTGCGCGACGACGGCGACGAAGGCGGTGGAGACCGAAAGGCGCTCGGCGCCCTCGAGAAAATCACGCTGCCTCAGCTCTTCGAATACCTGGAAGACATCACCAGTACCGAAGTCGAGCAGGTCGGGGGACCAGTCTAGCGCGGCGTGCGGTCGCGCAGGCGCACGAACCACGTGCGGCTGCGAATCTTGTCCGCCGTCTTGAGGTGGACCACGCTCTCCTTGCGGCGTCCTATCATGCGATAGGCCGTACCGAGATTATGGTGGGCTAGCGCGCACTCTCGATCGATGCGCAGAGCCGCCTCGTACTGCACGATGGCGGCCTCGACGTCGCCGCGCTCCAAGGCCAGGTTGCCGACGTTGACGATCGCCGAGGTGCAGGCGGGATCGCTCCCGATGGCCGCCGTGAAATCGGCGAGCGCCTCCTCGTGCCGGCCCTGCTGCACGAGCGCCACGCCGCGCTTGTTGTAGATCGCCGCGGCCTGCGCGGAGCTCGCTCCGGGCTCGTGGAGCGCGCGGGTGAGGAGATGGTAGGCCTCGCGATAGCGCCCCGCCTCGATGGCGGAGACGCCTTCCTCGAAGGGGCCCGAGGGACCAGGGCGCCGTTTGCGCCAGAGTTCTGCGATCGTCGACAGCATGGGTACGGGCGGCCTTCGCCGCGAACGGTTGCCCGCCATGCTACGCGTCGACGTGATCACCCTCTTCCCGGAACTCTTCGCACCGCAGATCGCTCTCTCGATCCTCGGGCGCGCCGTGGAACGGGGACTCCTGGAGGTGCGCCTCCATCACGTGCTCGATGCGCTGACGGGCCGCGAGCGCGCCGACGATACGCCCTTCGGCGGCGGCCCCGGCATGGTGCTGCGCATCGAGCCGCTGGCTCGCGTGCTGGATCCGCTGCTGGCTGAACCTTGCGAACGGCGCGCGGTCGTGCTCTTCACGCCGGCGGGACAGCGCTTCACGCAGGCCGTGGCTGGGCGTTACGCCGCCTTCGAGCAGTTGATCCTCGTCTGCGGCCACTACGAAGGCATCGACGAGCGTCTGGCCGCCCTCTACCCCGTCGAAGAGATCTCGCTAGGTGACTTCGTCTTGACCGGCGGCGAGATCCCCGCCATGGCCGTGCTCGATGCTACGGCGCGCCTGCTCCCCGGCGTTATCACGAGCGACTCCCTCGAGCAAGAGTCGTTCCAGGGCGGCACCCTCGACTTCCCCGTCTTCACGCGCCCGCGCGTCTTTCGCGGCCTGGAGATCCCCCCGGTGCTCCTCTCGGGGAACCACGAGGCCATCGCCGCATGGCGCCGCGAGGAGTCCCGCCGGCGTACCGCCGCCCGCCGCCCGGATCTCGCCGCCGAAGCCGAGACGAAGAAACCGACCCCACAGGGGGATTGACGCTACCCCTCCATCTTGACTAACATAAGCGCCAATACGCCGCCAACGGGCGGCAGCTTCTCTTCACCTGAGGTTCTGATGGCCGTGTTGCTCACTCAACCAGCACACTGGCATCGAGGCCGCCCCGAACGTGTCGGCATCGGACTGCTAGGACACGGTACAGTCGGCAGCGGCGTCGTCGCCATTCTCCACGCGCAGCACGAGCTGCTGCGAAATGAAGCCGGCGTGGACTTCGATCTCGTGCACGTGCTCATTCGCGATGCCGAGAAACCGCGCGGCACGACGCCTGCTCTCCCCGTTCTCACGACGGACGCCGACGCGGTCATCAACGACCCCAGCGTCCACGTGGTCTTGGAGTGCATCGGCGGAACCAGCGCCGCCGCCGACTACGTAGCGCGGGCTCTGAGCCTGGGCAAACACGTCGTTACGGCCAACAAGGACCTGCTGGCCGCCCACGGCGCGGAGCTCGATGCCATCGCCGACAACCACGGCGTCACGCTCTGGTACGAAGCCGCCGTCGGCGGAGCGATTCCGATCATTCGCCTGCTGCGCGAGTCGCTGGCCGGCGAGCGCATCGTCGAGATCGCGGGCGTGGTCAACGGCACCACCAACTTCATCCTCAGCGCAATGTCCGCCGGCTCCACGTATGCCGATGCGCTCAAACGCGCGCAGGAGCTCGGTTTTGCCGAAGCCGACCCGCGCAGCGACGTCGAGGGCTGGGATGCGGCGCACAAACTAGCGCTGCTCTCACGCCTGGCTTTCCGCCGCTACGTCCAATCAACCGCCATCGCGCGGCGCGGCATCACCGCGCTGAGCCCAGAAGACGTGGCACTGGGCAAACATCTCGGGTACGCACTCAAACTGTTGGCTTTCGCACGCGATGCGGAGCAGACGCTGACCGCCGCCGTCTCGCCGGTCTTCGTTCCTAGCGGCCATCTCTTTGCGCAGCCTGAAGGGCCGCAGTGCGCGATTCGCATCGTGGGTCAGGCAACCGGCGCGTTGAGCTTCATCGGTACCGGCGCCGGTCGCGAGCCGACGGCCTCCGCCATGGTTGGCGATCTGCTCGCCGTGCTCCGTCATCTCGCGCACGGAACCTCGTTCCGCACCAACCGCCGCACGGCGGACGTCACCCTCACGCCGCTCGACCAGGTGCGCATGCCGCACGCACTCGGGCTGGCCGAAGGCCAAGACGTCGGCGCGGCTCGCGCTGCGCTTGAACGCGCCGGATACTCGGTGCGCGCGGCGGAGGGCGTTCCCGCTCTCCTGTTCGACGAACTCGCGCTGGAGGACGGCGCCGTCATGCGCGTGCTCGACGAGGCGCGCATCTCGGCGCGCTGTATGATTCCGATCTGGCACGACCGCTAGGTCACCGTTTCTTCGGAAACGATCGCTCTCCAAAACCT
Source organism: bacterium (assembly GCA_004298665.1). Lineage (GTDB taxonomy): Bacteria > Vulcanimicrobiota > Vulcanimicrobiia > Vulcanimicrobiales > SCRA01 > SCRA01. Next base: position 3,662 of record SCQY01000171.1, read on the forward strand.
CGGTGCACGGTCTCTTCGACCGTCTACGCACGCACCGACATCGCAAGGAGCTCACCACATGTCACGTTTCGATACCATCGCCGTTCACGGCGGGCAGAGCCCCGACCCCACCACCAAGTCGCGGGCCCTGCCGATCTATCAGACCACCTCGTACGTCTTCGACGACACCTCGCATGCGGCGCGTCTGTTCGCCCTCGAAGAGTTCGGCAACATCTACACGCGCATCCAGAATCCGACGCAAGACGTCTTCGAACAGCGCATCGCCCAGCTCGAAGGCGGAGTCGCGGCGCTGGCCGTTGCCAGCGGCCAAGC
>SCQY01000172.1 GCA_004298665.1 bacterium
CCCTGTGAATACGATCGCGCAGGCCTTGGCCGAGCCGCAGACCGTCGCCCGCGACTTGATCGTGTCCGTGGAGCATCCCGTCTTCGGGACGGTACGCAGCGTCGCTTCCCCCGTGCGCGTGGGAGACGAGGTGCCGCCCGCGCACCGCGCTCCGCAGCGCAATGAGCACGCGGATGCCATCCTTCGCGGGTTACTGAACTACGACGACGCGCGCATCGCCGCGCTCGCCGCTGAGGGCGCCTTTGGCCAGCCCTTATGACGGCGTAGCGCGCGCCAGGATGCGCCGCGCCGCGGCGATCACGGGCGGATCAACCATGCGGCCGTCAACCACGGCAACGCCGCCGCTCGCGGCCGCCTCGACGATGCGCAGCGCATGGGCAACCTCGGCCTCGCTGGGGGTAAACGCCTGAACGACCGGCGCCACTTGGGCGGGGTGGATTGTCAGTTTCCCATCGAAGCCCATCTCGAGCGCGCGCCGCGCGTCCTCACCGATGACGCGCGCGTCTTTCAACTCCAGCGTCACGCCGTCGTATGCGACGATGCCTGCCGATCGCGCCGCGAGAATCACCCGCGAGCGGTGGGCGAGCAAGGCATCCCATCCCATCGTGGATCCAAGCTCGGCGCTGAGGTCGGCGTTGCCGAATGCAACGGCGGCTACGCCGGGCTCGTGCGCGATCTCGTCGACGGCGCGGATGCCCGCTACCGACTCGATGAGCGCGACGATCGGGGCGCCGGGGAGGAGGGCCGCGACGATCGCGAGCTCACCACCCGACGCGGCTTTTGGGACGACCACGCCGTCGAGCTTCAGATCGGAGAGCGCCAGCAGATCCTCCAAGCCTGTCCGCGAGCGCAGCGCGTTGATGCGCACGAAACGCTGCGCGGCGGTGGAAGCGGTGCTGCGCAGCTCCGCGAGGGCGCTTTCGCGCGCCCGGGGCTTGTGCTCGGGGGCGACGGCATCCTCGAGATCGATGATGATGCCGCCTGCACCGCTGGCCGCCGCCTTGGCGAAACGTTCCGGGCGATCCCCCGGCACGAAGAGCAGGCACGAAGGAAGCATCAGTACGAGCGCGGCATGCCGAGCACGTGCTGCCCGACGAAGGCGAGAATCAAGTTGTTGGAGACCGGTGCCGTGATGTAGAGGCGCGTCTCGCGGAACTTACGTTCCACGTCGTACTCCTCGGCGAAGCCGTAGCCGCCGAAAGCGTCCAGGCACGCGTTCCCGGCCTGCCAGGACGCCTCGGAGCAGAGCAGCTTGGCCATGTTCGCCTCGGCGCCGCACTTTTCTCCGGCGTCGAAGAGAGCAGCGGCCTGCAGACGCATCAGGTTGGCGGCCTCGAGCGCGGCGTGTGCTCGCGCGATGGGGAACTGCACGCCTTGGTTCTGTCCGATCTGGCGTCCGAAGACGGTACGCTCGCTCGAGTACTTGGTGGCGCGTTCGACGAAGAAGCGGCCGTCACCGATGCACTCGGACGCGATCAGGATGCGTTCGGCGTTCATGCCGTCGAGAATGTAGCGGAAGCCCCGTCCCTCTTCGCCGATCAAGTTCTCTACCGGGACTTCGAGATCGCGGAAGAACACTTCGTTGGTCTCGTGGTTCATCATGGTGCGAATCGGCCGCACTTCGATTTGCCCTGGCGCTGCGGCATTGAGATCGACCAGCATCGTCGAGAGGCCGAAGGTCTTGTCCTTCGGATCGCCGCCCGCCGGCGACGTGCGCGCGAGAAGGAGCATCATGTCGGAATGCTGGACTCGCGAGATGAAGACTTTCTGGCCGTTCACCACGTAGCGGTCGCCCTTGCGCACCGCCGTCGTCTGGATCTTGGTGGTATCGCTGCCCGCGGTTGGTTCGGTCACTCCGAAGGCCTGCAGGCGCAGCGTGCCTGCGGCGATTTGCGGAAGGTAGCGCCGTTTCTGCTCCGCGCTGCCGTGGCGAAGCACCGTGCCCATCGTGTACATCTGAGCGTGGCAAGCGGCGGCGTTGCCGCCGGCATGGTTGATCTCTTCGAGGATGATGGACGCCTCGAGGATGCCCAGACCCGCGCCGCCGTAGTCCTCGGGAATCAGTGCAGCGAGGTAGCCCGCCTCCGTTAGCGCTTGGATGAAGCGGTCCGGGTAGCCGCGCTC
>SCQY01000173.1 GCA_004298665.1 bacterium
CTGGGCGGACGTCTCGCGCTCGTGCTGGGTGTGACCACCGAGGGTGCCACGGAGCTTTCGGCGGGCCTCGTCCGCCGCGCCGGCACGGGAGTGACGATGCTGGGCGGGGCCGGCGCATCGCCCTCGACCGTGGCCGGCGTGCGCGACCTTCTGACGGCCGCGGGCCTGCGCGTGCAGACCGTCTACGATATTCGGCCGCAGATCTGGGGGAAACTCGTCGCGAACGCTGCGATCAACCCCATCACCGCGCTCCTCGACGCCCCGAACGGCATTCTCTTGCACGACGAGGACGCTCGCGATCTAGCTCGTGCCATCGCTTTGGAGACGGTGGCCGTCGCGGAGGCGGCGCACATCAGTTTGCCGTTCCACGATCCCTGCGAGTACGTCAGCTCCGTTGCCTCTGCGACCGCGCAGAACGTCTCCTCGATGCTCGCCGACCTGCGCGCAGGGCGGCGCACCGAGATCGAGGCCATCAACGGCGCGGTCGTTACGATGGCGCGCCGCTACGGCCTGCGCGTGCCGTGCAACGAAGCGATGGTGCATCTGGTACGCGCGCGCGAACGAAAGAACGCTTTGGAATTTCCCGGGAACCCCACGACACCGGCATAACGTAGAGGAGAAGAAGAGGCGATGCACGCGATTCGTATCGAGCACCAAGGTGGTCCGGAGGTCCTGCAATACCTCGAAGTTCCGGTTCCGGAGGCGGGCCCGGGACAGGCGCTCGTGCGCATCCTTGCGGCCGGAATCAACTTCATCGACACCTACCAGCGCAGCGGCCTCTACAAGATGGCGCTGCCGTTCACGCCGGGCCTGGAGGCCTGCGCGGTCGTGGAGCGCGTAGGACCAGGTGTTGACCAGGTCAAGGTTGGTGAGCGCGTCGCGTATGCATCCGGCATCGGCAGCTACGCGGAGTACGCGGTTGTCGACGTCGCCCAGGTCGTCCCCGTACCCGCCGGCGTCGACGACCGCGCCGCCGCCGCAGCCATGCTCCAAGGGATGACCGCGCACTACCTTGCGTTCTCCACGTTTCCGCTGCAGCCCGGTCAGGTGGCTCTCGTCCATGCGGCTGCGGGCGGTGTGGGTCTGTTGCTGACGCAGATCGCCAAACGCTGCGGCGCACGCGTGATCGCTACCGTAGGAACGGACGAGAAGGCGAAGCTGGCACGGGAGGCCGGCGCCGACGAGGTCATCATCTATACGCGCGAGGAGGTTGCTCCTGCGGTGCGCCGTTTGACCGGCGGAGAAGGCGTGCACGTCGCCTACGACTCGGTAGGCAAGGCCACCTGGGAGGCCAGCCTCTCCTCGCTGCGCCGCCGCGGTATGATGGTGACCTACGGGAACTCCAGCGGCGCCGTCGATCCCTTCCAGCCGCTGCAATTGGCGGCGCGCGGGTCGCTCTTCGTGACGCGGCCGACGCTAGGGGACTACGTAGCCACGCGCGCGGACCTGCTCGAGCGCGCGAACGACGTGCTCACCTGGATCGCGCGCGGCGAGCTGAAGGTCCGCGTCGGCGGGACATATCCGCTGGCCAAGGCCGCCGACGCCCAGCGCGACCTCGAGGCCCGCAGGAGCACGGGGAAACTGCTGCTGCTGCCGGAATAGGCGGCGCCCGTGACTTGGCGGACCGACAGGCTGCGCGGCCTCTACCCCGGTTATTTCGCCTTGGTCATGGCGACCGGGATCGTCTCGCGCGCCTGCGATCTGCTGAACGTCCCCCTTGTTGCCGGCGCGCTGTTCGCGGTGAATCTCATCGCGTTCCCCGTGCTCATCGGCGCGACGATCGCACGTGCCGTGCTGTACCCTGCCGCACTGTGGAGCGATCTGATCGACCCCAAAGTGGTCTTCACGTTCTTCACGATTGTGGCTGCGGCGGATGTCCTCGGGATTCAGTTGGTCGCGCGGGGGCAAACGGCGGTTGCGCAAGCGTTGTGGGTCTTCGCGCTTGCGGTATGGATCGTGCTGAGCTATCTCAGCTTCTCCGTACTGACGCTGCGCAATGAACGAGGCGATGCGGACGTGATTCACGGCGGCTGGCTCGTTACCATCGTCGGTGCCGAATCCCTGGTCCTGCTCTTGCTCGAATTTTCGGCCGGCTCGCTGGGTGCTGTACAGTACTTGGTGGCCGCGGTCTTCTGGGGCATCGGCGCGGTCATGTATGCGATCTATGTGACGCTCTTCAGCTACCGGCTGTACTTCACGCGAATCACGAGCGAAGATTTCTCGCCGCTGTTCTGGGTCATCATGGGCGCTGCGGCAATCAGCGTGAACGCCGGAGTTTCGCTGGTGCTCGATGCACCCGCGACGCCGTTTGCGGTGGCGATGCGCTCCTTTGTGAGCGGGTCGACGAGCGTATTTTGGGGCTGGGCTACGTGGTGGATTCCGTTTCTCGTCATCCTCGGCATCTGGAAATACGCGGTGAAACGGGATCGCCTCTCCTATGACCCCTCGATGTGGAACGTCGTGTTCCCACTGGGTATGTATACGGTCGCGACGTACCATTTTCACCGCATGGTCGGCGTCACGCAGCTCCAGGTCATACCGAAAGTCATGATCTGGGCAGCCGTAACCGCGTGGGCCGCTGGAGCGGTAGGGTTGCTGGCAAGCTTCGTGTGGTCGCTCCGCCAAACGCCTGCGGAGTAGGCAGCCATGGTCCCACCGCCGATGGCGCATGCGCCCCTGCGCAAGTTGGGAACCATACGTCTATGAGAGCCTACATCTTGGTCCACGCGCTCCCCGGGAAAGCCGCCGGGCTCGCTGCGAAGATCCGCGGCGTGCGCGGCATTACTGCCGCCGACGCGGTCACCGGCGACTACGACGTCATCGCCTCATGCGAAGTTGCCGACGTCAAGACGCTGGGAGATCTGATCCTCGACGGGCTCCATCGCATTGAGGGCATCGAGAAGACCTCCACCTGCATCGTCGTGAGCTAGGCACCCGGTCTAGTGATCCTGGCGATCACGGGGGTGCGCATCCTCGTAGGTCTTGCGCATGTGCTCCAGCGAGACGTTGGTGTAGATCTGCGTCGTGGCCAGACTCTCGTGCCCCAGCAGCTCCTTGATCGTCATCAGGTCGGCGCCGTTCTCCAGCAGATGGGTGGCAAAGGAGTGGCGCAGCACGTGCGGGGTGGCGTGTTTGGAGAGGCCGGAGAGGCGGGCGAAGAGCCGGAAGATCTCGCCGGCGTAGTCGGCGTTGAGGCGCCTGCCCGTGCGCCCCACGAAGAAGGCCTGATCGCCGGTACGCGGGCGCACCCCCAGGTAGAGCGCCATCGCGTCGGCGGCAGCATGGTTGAAGAAGACGATCCGCTGCTTGTTGCCCTTGCCGATCACCCGCATGCGCCGCTTCTCCAGATCGACGTCCTCGAGGTTTAGCCCCACGAGCTCCGCGCGCCGGATGCCGCTGGCGTAGAGCAGCTCCAGGATCGCCCGGTCCCGCAGCCGGGTGAACTCCGTCTTGCCGGCGATCGAAGTCCCGAGCAGCCGGGCGACTTCATCCTC
>SCQY01000174.1 GCA_004298665.1 bacterium
CGAGCTGTTCTTCGCGACCTGATCCTTCAGGCCGGCGACATCCTTCTGCAGGTCCTTGATATCGGACCCATATTCGTCGACGAGCTTCTTGACAGCAGCGATGTCGTCGGCGTTGACCTTTGCGGCCTCTTCAGGCTTGGCGAGCTCTTCCTCGAGCTTCTTCACGACGCGCTCAGTGAGCACGGCCGCTTCGTAGCGCGTGAGAGGACGCTGGCCCTTGAAGTAACCGCCGGGATACCCTTCGACCAATCCATCAGCATAGAGCTTCTGGATTGCCTGGTACGCCCAGCTATTCGTGGGGACGTCACGGAACGGATTCTCCTGGGCCATCGCCGGCGCGATCGTAGTCGCCGCCAATGCCGCCACGAGAAGGCCTCCGTAAAGTCTTGACTTCACAGAAAGCACGGGTTGCCTCCAATTTTCAGTAGGGCGAGCTGTCCATTGTTTCGCTCGCCTCCACCGTGACTTTACCAGGGGAGGGCTACCTAGACAACTATCTTTGTCTATACTGTCCAATAAAGTTATCTATAGTTAGGCGGCCAGGCGCTCGGCTTCACGCAAGAAGATCTCCAGCAGAGCTCCCGCGCCGGGGCTGGGGACGCGATCCTCGCGCCAGCCGGCGTGGATGCTGCGTATCAGCGGCGAGCCTGCTAGGCGCACCAACGCCGTTCCGCCTGGCGGCTGTTCGCATGTCGACAGGCCGACCAGGGTCGCTCCCAGGATCGGCACCAGCCTCGCGCGGCCGTCGTCGGCTCCTCCGCCCTCGACGATCGTGCCCAGCTCGACGTTGGCCGCGCGTAAGACGTTATCAACCACTTGGCGCAGCGCATAACGCCGCGCCGGAAGCACGACGTCCAGGCCCGCAAGCTCGGCGAGCTCCACCTCATCTCGTCCTGCCAGGGCGTGGTGATCGGCAACCAAGAGGCACAGCTCCTCATCATAGAGGCGCGCGAGATGAAGACTGGCCGCCGCACCCGCGGCTGGAAAGATGCCGATGTCGAAGCGCCCCAGGCGAACACCCTGCACGATCTCCGGTTCCCCCTGCTCGTCGAGCAGCAGCTCCGCAGCGCCGTAATCACGCTGGAAGGTCCGGAGCACACTGGCCAGCAGTTCGTTTCTCAGCGATGGAAAGACCCCGCAGGCAACGCGCGCCTCCGCTAGCTCGCGCCCGCCGGAGGCACGCAGGTCCAGGCGCTGGAGACCCGCGATGATGTGCCGGACGTCTTCGAGAATGCGGCGGCCCAGCGGCGTCAGCAGCACGCGTTTGCCCGTTCGTTCGAAGACGGACGCCCCGAGCTGCAGCTCGAGGCGCCGAATGTGATGGCTGACGGCGGGCTGAGTGATACCGAGCGCTTCCGCGGCCGCAGTGAAGCTCCCCGACTCGTAGACGGCATTGAAGCACCGAACCTGCTGAAGGTCGATCGCCATGCCTACATATTCGTGTAAACGGGGCCTTCCCCGCCCTGCGGGGGTACCCAGGTGATGATCTGGTAAGGATCGGCGATATCGCAGGTCTTACAGTGCACGCAATTGGTGAAGTTGATCTGGAGGTGGCCGGTGTACGAGCCGTCGGCCTGCTTTTCGAACATCGGCTCGTAGACTTTCGCCGGACAGAAGTGCTGACAGGGATTCCCATACTCTTCCGTGCACTGGTCGCGACAGATGCTGGTATCGGCGACGTGGAGGTGGCACGGCTGGTTCTCTTCGTGGATCGTGCCGCTCTTGTAGACGTCCGTCAGCTTGTCGAAGGTAGTGACGCCGTCGAAGGGGATGCGTTCCTCGCGCTTCTCCGGCAGTTCGGAGAGCTTTTTCATATACTCGTGGCCGGGCTTATTGGGTAAGCGGTCGCTCACACCGAAGCCGCGCCCGCCGCTGACCATGCCCAGCGCCACGTTGACCATCCCGCCGAAGAGTCCGTGCTCGAAGCCTTGGTGGAAGTTGCGCGCCCCCCACAGCTCCTGCTTGATCCACGAGGCCTCGATCCGGCTGCGGTACGCGGCCAGCTGCTGGGCGTCGAAACGCTTGGCCAGCAGAGCGTCGAATGCCGTCTCCGCCGCCAGCATGCCGCTTTTCATCGCCAAGTGGATGCCCTTGAGGCGCGCGCCGTTGAGGAATCCGCCGGTGTCGCCCACCAGCAGCACGCCGTCGGCATATGGGCGAGGCATGGCCCACCAGCCGCCTTCGGGGATCGCCTTCGCTCCATAGCGCGTGAGCTCCGCGCCATCGAGCATCGCCTTGATCGCCGGATGGGTCTTGAACTTCTGCAGGAAGTAATGCATATCGGTCGAGGGGTCGCGGTAGTCGAGCCCCGTAACGAAGCCGATATCCAGCAGATCCCCCTGCATGCCATAGATGAAGCCGCCGCCGAACGTCTCGCTGGGAAGCGGAAAGCCCATCGTGTGGATGACGTGACCGGGCTGCACGCGTCCCGGCGGACACTTCCAGATCTCTTTGACGCCGGTGGCATAGACCATGGGGTTGGACTCAGCGTCCAGACGCAGACGCGAGATCAGCGTCTTGGCGAGCGAGCCGCGCGGCCCCTCGCCCAGTACGGTGATTTTGGCGAAGAGATCGGGTCCGGGCTCGTAGTTCGGCTTGGGGTTGCCATCCTTATCGACGCCCTTGTCACCGATGCGCACGCCGGCCACGCGGTCGCCGTCGTAGAGCAGCTCTTGGCCGGGAAACGACGGGAAGACGTCCACGCCGGAGGCTTCGACCAGCCCTGCCAGCCATACCACCAGCTTATTGAGCGACGTGACGTACTTGCCGTGGTTGTTGAGCATCGGCGGCACGACGGGCGCTTTGATCGTACCGCCGTCCGTGAGAAACCACAGCTCGTCACCCGTAACCTGGGACTCTACGGGACACTCGCGCCGGCGCCAATCGGGAATGAGCTCGTCGATAGCGCGCGGATCCATCACGGCACCGGAGAGGCCGTGCTGCCCTACCTCGCCGGCCTTGTCGATCACCATGATCGAAAGCTCGCCCAAACTTTCCGCTTGGCCGGCTGCGGCGCGCGCTTCGTGCGCATCGACGAGTTGTTTGAGGCGTAACGCCCCCGCCAAACTCGCCGGACCCGCACCGACGAAGAGGACGTCGACTTCTAGGCTATCGCGCTCGGCCATCTCGTTCGTTCTCGCTCCACTATCCCGGAGTACACCGCATCGGCACCGCCGGAACCGGCGCCAATGTGATAACTTTAATATACTAGGC
>SCQY01000175.1 GCA_004298665.1 bacterium
TCGCGCAGCGCCAAGGCGATCTGACGGCAGGTCTCGCTGCGCGGCTGGTCGTCACGTACGAATGACCATTGCAGCATCGTGACCGGTCCCGTGAGCATGCCTTTTACGGGCTTGGCGGTGAGCGATTGCGCGAAGCGCCACCAGTCCACGCTCATCGGCTTCGGCCGCGCCACGTCACCAAAGATGATCGGCGGCCGAACGCAGCGGGAACCGTAGCTCTGGACCCAGGCGTGTGTGGTGAAGGTGAAGCCTGCGAGCTGCTCCCCGAAGTACTGCACCATGTCGTTGCGCTCGAACTCGCCGTGCACCAGCACGTCGAGTCCAATCTCTTCCTGCCAGTGGATCGCCGCCTCGGTCTCGTGCCGGAGAAAGGCTTCGTACTCGGCATCGCTCAGCGTGCCGTTGGCATGGGCGGCGCGGGCCTTGCGCACCTCCGCCGTCTGCGGAAACGACCCGATCGTCGTGGTCGGCCACGGCGGTAACTTGAGCCGTGGACGCTGCATGGCGCGGCGCGTGGCGAAATCCTCCGCGCGGTGGGTCATCGCTGCCGTCACGTTGGCCAGCCGCCTGCGGACCGCGTCGTCGTGAACCCGTGGCGAAGCGCGCCGGCTTGCGACCGCGCTCGCCGATTGCGCGAGGGCATCGGCAACCGACGCACGCCCCGCGTCCAAGGCGCTCCCAAGCGTTGCCAGCTCACCGAGTTTCTGCACGGCGAAGGCAAGCCACGTTGCCACCTCCGGGTCGAGATCCGTTTCCAACGCAAGGTCGATCGGCGCGTGGAGAAGCGAGCAGGACGGCGCGAGCATGATGGGGCGTTTCGAAGCTGCGATGGGTTCGATGGTGTCGAGCAGCGCGCCCAGGTCGGCGCGCCAGACGTTGCGGCCGTCGATGACGCCAAGCGATAGCACGAGGTCGCTGGGTGCTTTGGCGAGGACGGCGCGCAGTTGCTGCGGCGCGCGCACGAGATCGAGGTGAAGGCCGGCCACGGGCAGCGCGACGGCCGTGTCGAGGTTCTCTTCCAGCGCGCCGAAGTACGTCGTGAGTAACAGCTTCAGACCGCGGCTAGCATCCGCAAGCGCGGCGTACGCCGAGACAAACGCCGCGCGCGTGCGATCGTCGAGGTCCAGGACGAGAGCAGGCTCATCCATCTGCACCCAATCGGCGCCCGCCGCGTGCAGCCGCTTCAGCACCTCCGCGTAGACGGGCAGCAGGCCCTCGAGCAGTGAGAGCGGCTCGAGGTTCTGCTGCTTGCTCTTGCCGAGAAGAAGATAGGTCACCGGGCCGAGCAAGACCGGCCGCGTTTGGTACCCCAGCGCCTTGGCTTCGAGGAATTCGTCGACGGGCTTGGTCGAAGCGAGTTGGAACTCTTGACCTTGTGCGAACTCCGGCACCATGTAGTGGTAGTTGGTGTCGAACCACTTGGTCATCTCCATGGCGGGGAGATCGGCGTGGCTGGCGCCGCGCGCCATCGCGAAATAGGTGTCGAGCGATACCGGGCCGCCCGCCCAGCCGTAAGTTGGCGGAATCGCGCCCACCATGATGCTGGTATCCAAGACGTGGTCGTAGAGCGAGAAGTCGTTGCTGGGCAGATGCGTGATCCCCAGCGAGTGCTGCAGCGCCCAACGCTGCGCCCGCAGTGCCGATGCGTCCTTGAGCAGTGAAGCTTCGCTGGTTTTGCCGGACCAGTAGCGCTCGAGAGCGGACTTGAGTTCGCGCCGTGGTCCGATGCGCGGAAAGCCGAGATTACCGATCATGGTAGACATCGAGATAGCCGCCTTAGGTCGAAGCGTCAGTGCGTAGCCGCGCGCGAGCAATGCGCTCCCCGGCGCGTTCGCCGGGTTCGGCCGTGACTTCCAGCCGCTCGACCCACTTCACGCTGGTGAAGCAGGCGTCGCCCGGAACGAACAGCCGCCACGGCGCGCCATGCTCCCTGGTCAGCGGCTCGCCGTTCATCTCGTCGCAGATCATCGCGCTGGGGGCATCGCTGAGCGATACCGGCACGACGAACTCGCCCGAATGCACGCGCACGTAGCGCGCCGACGGCAAGGATCCCGCGAGTTCGATCACGGCGGAAAGGAGCATGCCGCGCCAGCGTACGTCGGGAACCGTCCACCCTTCCTCACAGGCGAACGGTTCGGCGCGCTCGGTGCGGGGCAGCGCGACCAGATCCGCCGCACGCAACTCTATTGCGCGCTGCACGAGACCGTCGATGCGCAAACGCGCCTCGTCTCCTTGAGACCACGGCCCGTGATACGGGTGAACCGGCAGATTCTCGTGGATCATGGAGTTATCCGCGAGCGATACGCTTGCACGTGTTGGACCTTGGAGGCAAGGGTCTGCGCGATGTCGATGCGGTCGTCGATCTTCAGCAGGCTTCCAACGCGCGCCGCGCCATGACCGTGGCAGCGCTCATGAATGATCGTCAGTGCCCGGCAGATCGTTGCGACGTCCCCCTCCATGTTCGTTGCCATAGACGTAAGTTCGTACCGAATGCCCAATTCGTCGAGGACGTCGAGCGCGATGGCGACGTATTCTCGTATGCCCTCGCCCGTGTCGGCGGAGATGCTTAGACTTGCGGTAGCCATGCTCCAACGTTCAAGTGCCGTTTTCCCACCGCCTCCCGGCCCCACCGGAAGCGGACGTCCGCCCGCTTGCCGTATCTTGTTTTCACAGAGTGCGAAGCAAGATAGAGCGTATCGGAATCCGGCAGTTAAGGTGCGGTGCCGGTGATGTGACGGAGGGCAACGCGGAGGAGCCCCGGCCGTAGGGCCGAGGCTCCCCCTGGAGCGTGCTGGTTGCCGTTCGTCAGCGGCTAGTAGTTGCCGTCGTCCTCGTCGTTGTCGTTATCGTAGACGGGCACGCCGTTCACGTACGAATAGAGGCTCGGCGGAACGATGCTGACGTTGTCGGCTAGCAGTGCGCCGCTTCCGGCATGATGCCCCTGAATGGAGACCACCATTCCATTCTGCAACCGTGTGCCGGTCGGGTAGATGATGGTTCCTTCGCGGAGCTCGAAGAGCCGCAGGCCAGAGGGCGTATTGATGGTGACGTTGGAGTGGTAGATGTTCGTGATTACTCCGACGACTCCGTGCCGGAGCGCGACTTCGCTGTCGTACCTTGAGGACGCGCTTGCGTAGTCATCGGCCGCCGCAGGGGTGATGGTGGTGGCTATTGGGAGCGCCCCAAAAAGCGCGGCGAACGCCAAGGCGACCAGCGTCCGTCCGGTCTTGCTCTTCTCGGTGTTTGCGTTCCGGAAAGTCTCGGTCATGGCAGTTTTCCTCCCACCGCAACGAACGCGGGCTGGGGATCGGGAGGTTCCGCAGAATACACCATCGCGAAGGACGTCACGGCAAGGCACCCTGCGAGCCGGCGAGCGTGTGTGGCGTGCTATGGGTTCATTGGCGGGTTATCGCTGCTTCGGGGGCTTCGTTAGCTAGGTACATCGTCTTCTGATCGCTTCGTAGACGCGTTTTATCGTCACAGTAGTATTCGCGCTTATGTTAGCGCTCATGGCGCCTTCCACTGTGTGTGCGCATGAAAAAACGATCACGGGCTACCTGTACGGGCGTCCAGGATATGTAATCGACCACGTCGTCCCGCTTGCGTGTGGCGGAGCCGATAATTCCAGCAACATGCAATGGCAGACCGTCGACCAGGCCAAAGCGAAGGACAAGTGGGAACGCAGAGGCTGCTCGCGCGATCGATAGCATGCAGACAGAGCGAGGCGGGCTCGATGCCTCCGGTGGGGGCCGGCAGCGGTGATCTTCCACGAAGTGGGTTGGCGGCGCGGGAAGAACCGCGCGTCTCGCCGTACGTACCGAAGGGTACCCGATCGTTGGCGCGGCTTGATCCGCCAATGTTAGGACGCGGACAGGAGCGCCAGTACTGCATGCTGGAGGTGTTATGGTTCGAAGGACTTTCGCCTCACTCCTCATAGCCGCTTTCGTTGCACTTGGCGTTTACGGCACGGGTGCGCAAGCGGCGCAAGCCGCGCAAGCTCCGCCATTCATCAAAATCGGAACGCTCTACGCATCCGCCGGCCCGTTTGCGGCCATCTCGATGCCTGTCCACAAGGCGCTGCAGCTCTGGGAAGAGCAGGTCAACGCGCAAGGCGGCATCTACGTCAAGCCGTATGGCAAGAAGATTCCCATCAAGATCATCGCATATGATGATCAGAGCTCGACGTCGACGGCTGCCACCCTCTACAACCAGCTGATCACACAAGACAAGGTCGACATCCTGGTCTCCGATTCAGGATCCGTGCTGACGTCCGTCGCCGTGCCGATCGCACGCGAGCACAAGATGCTGCTCTTCGATCAGACCGGCACCGGTATGAACTTCTTCACGGCGGACAATCCCTACATCGTCTTGCTCTCCGATCCCATCTCGAATCTTTGGCCGAAGAACGCCGCCGAATTCTTGACCAAAGAAGGTCCGAAGCTCGGCATCAAACGGGTGGCGCTGCTCTATTCGACCAATGACTTCACGGGCTCGCAGGCAACGGGTTTCCGCGACGTCTTCAAAGGCAGCGCCATCGATGTGGTCTACGATCACGGCGTGCCGACCAATACGTCCAGCTACACCGTCTTGATCCAGACGATCAAGGCACTAAACCCGGATGCCGTCATCGAGCTCGGCTACCCGAACAACGACATCGCGTTCCTGCGCGATTTGCAGGGATCGGGAACGAAGTTCAAGATGGTCTTCACGGTCTATCCGGGGCTGGAGACGGACCTGCTCCTCAAGACGGTGGGGGAGAAGGGTCTGGCCTACACCTATACGTACACCCCGCCGACGGCTATCAAATACAAGCCAGACTTCGGCATGAACCTCGACGCCTTCAAGGCGGCGTGGGTGAAGAAGTACAAGGACACGACGGACTTCGGCTTCAACGCCGTGGCAGGATACGTGACGGCTCTCGTGCTCGAGAAGACCTTGGCCACCACGGACACCATGGATCAGATGGCATTGCGCAAAGCCGTCTTCGCGCTCTCGGGTAAGCTGCGTACCCTTGACGGCACGTTCATGCTGCGCAGCGACGGTGCCCAGATCGGCGAGTTGACCCCGCTTGGGCAGATCGTTCCCAGCGGCAACGGAGAGGTGAAGTTCGTCATCCTCTACCCGCCGGAGGCCGCAAATGGGAAGGCGGTCTATCCCGCGCCGTAGGCGCGATCTCACGCTGAGGTGCCCCTCCTCTGCGCTGGAGGGGCACCTCGCATACACGGGCATTACGTGGTAACAGCATGCTCGAATACTCGATACTTGCGGGGATCCTCTTCGGCCTCTACTTCGGGCTCGTAGCCCTCGGGCTGAACTTGATCTTCGGCGTGATGAAGATCGTCAATCTTGCCCATGGCGACTTCCTGATGCTCGGTGCCTACGGCGCCTACATCGTCTTCACCGATTTCCACGTAAACCCGCTCGTCACGCTCTTGGCGGAGATCGTGATCTTCGTGATCATCGGTTTCCCGCTGTACTACCTCCTGGTCCCGCGCCTGCAGGCCTCGCGCGACCCGGAGATGCTCTCGTTGATTCTTTTCTTCGGCCTCTCGCAGGTCATCGAAGCGCTGGCAACGCTCGGCTTCGGCAGCAGTGAACGCTCGATTCCCGGTACGGTGCTGGGCAGCGCTCCAATCTCGATCTTCCAGCAAACCTTTCCCGTCGCATGGGTGGTGAGCGGCAGTGTCAGCTTGCTCGCCGTGGGCGCCATCTACGTCTATCTCTATCGGACGCGTCTGGGCCAACTGACGCGTGCCGTCATGGCGCAGCGGGAAGAGGCCTTGAGCACCGGGATCGACGTCCAGCGCATCTCGGCGATCGCTTTTGGAATCGGCATCGCGGGTGCAGCCGTAGCCGGCGTTCTGAGCCCATTCATGATGGGAAGCATCACGCCGGCGATGGGCGTGAGCGTGACGATCACCTCGTTCGCCGTGATCGTGATGGGCTCGCTCGGGAATCCGCTCGGCACGGTTGCAGGCGGCATCATCTACGGCATTGCGCTGATGTTCATGCAGACGTATTTCTCTTCGTGGGCGAACCTGCTGCCGTACCTGCTGCTCATCGCGATCCTGCTGGTCAAGCCCACCGGCCTCTTCGGACGGCGGGTGCGCAATGCCTAAAGGCGTCACCCCGCAGGCTCCCAGACGCCTGATTCCAATGCTGGTGATTCTGGTGGTGGTCGTCGCGGCGTTCGCGCTGGCACCGCGAGTCTACTCGAACCAGCTGCTGCTCTTTAACACGATCGTCTATCTGGTGCTGGCGCAAGGCCTCAACATCATCTATGGTTTCACGGGCTATCTGCCGTTTGGCTATGTCGGTTTCTTCGGCGCCGGCGCCTACGGCTTCTCACTAGCCGTGATCCACTGGCATACGCCACCCCTGGCAGCGCTGGC
>SCQY01000176.1 GCA_004298665.1 bacterium
GAGGCCGATCGGCGCAACCGCGTCCATTCGTTCCCCGCTGCGTTCGGTGAGCACGCAACGCGCACGGGGACGTTGCTCCTCCACGGCGCGACCACGGTGCTCTTAGCGCTGGTAGGGCTGACCGCAGGCAGCGGGCCATGGTGGTATCTCTCCGTGGCCGCCGGCGCGGTGCTCATCGCGTACGAGGCGCGCGAACTGCGCTCGAGCAACGTCCTTCTGATGAACGACCGGATCTTCAAAGCTAACATGCTCTTCTCACTCATCGTCCTCGCCGCATCGCTGGCCGGGTACATCGCATGATCGATCGTCGCCGCTTTCTTACCGGATCGCTCGCCGCGGGCTTCTGCGCCGCCGCGCGCCCCGCATCCGCCCAAGTCTTTCAAGGCGGCACCTCACCGCTTACCGATCCCGTGCAGATCGGCCTGATGGGCCCCTTCACCGGGCCCGATCGCGGCTTGGGCGAGCAGATGGCCAACGGCGTACGCCAAGCCTTCGACGAAGCCAACCGCGGCACGAGCATCTTTCAGCGCCCCGTACAGTTTCGCACCTATGACGACATCGACGACATCGGCGTCGCGCAGCAAGTCGCTCAGTTCGCGGCCGGCGACGGCGTCAGCGCCGCGATCGGCCACTTGCGCGCCGACACCACCGTGTTCGCGCTCCAGAGGTACTACCAGAGCCGCCTGCCGCTGCTGGTGCCGACGACGACGGCCGACGACGTGACGGCCAAGAACTACGACACCGTCTTTCGTCTGCTCACGAAGGACACCGTTGAAGGCCAGCTCGGAGCGCTCGACGCCATCAAGGTCCTCAAGGTGAGCTCCACGGTCGTCGTCTCTCAGGCCGCCTCCTACGGGCCCGCCGTCGCCGCAGGCTTTCTCCAGGAGTTCAATGCCGCGAAGGGCGCTTCGGCTGCTCAGGTGGTGGTTGACCTCGAGAAGCCCGACTGGGCTGCCGCTGTGGCGGCCGTGGCCGCGCACTCCCCGCAAGCCGTCTACTTCGCCGGCGTCAGCGAGCGCCTAGGACCGTTGCTGGGCGCATTGCGGGCTGCGGGGTACACGGGGCTCTTCGCCGCCTCGCAAGGCTTCTGGAACGAGACGACCGTGAAGAGCTACGCCAAGCAGGCCGAGGGGATGGTGGCCTCGACTTCGATGCCTCTCCTGGCGCTGGCGCCGCAGGTGCGATTCGACGTCGACGCTTACCAGGCGCGCTACGGCGGCATGACCCCCGTGGCAGCCTTCTGCTACGCCGCCGCGCAGATCATTGCCCAGGCCGTGAAGACCACGGGGGGCGGGAGCCGCTCGGCATTGCGCGCGGCGATCGCCCAAGGCAGCTTCGATACGGTCGTGGGCAGCTTCCGCTTCACGCCGCAGGGCGACCCTCTCGAGCCGAACCTCTACTTCTACGAGCTGCGCAACGGCGGCTGGGTCTACCGGCGCGCCGCTCGGAACACCGGCTTCCTCGTAAAATGAGACAACCTAGGGGCCTTTTGTAAAAGGATTCTCCGCTCGATTGCTGTACGGCCAAGCTATACCGTAATCTCGTCCAGCCCTCCAGGCTGGGCGCGATTGCCTTTCCGCCGCCTTGGAGAGAGTACAGCATGCTACGAAGGTTCCTCGCCCGGACAGCCCCTTTGGCGCTGTTGGGCGTCCTCTGCGCGGCCGTCCCCGCCGCCGCCGACACCACGTTCGCACAGGCTCTTTCTGATCAGCTCGTTCCGTCCGCGAACAATGCGATCAAAGCGGCGCTCCATGACGAGCATCAGCAGCAACCGCGCGTCGCGCAAGCGTCCACGACGGCGGAAGAGCAGCAAAAGCATAACCCGGTCGGGCTGCCGACAGGGTGGAGTTATTCAGTCGATGTGTCGTCGGCGCTGGCTCTTGGAAACATTGGAACGACGCATAGGCTGCCCGGCGGCTTCGATGCCGTCGTCGGATACGGATTCTCACCGACGTCGCGCCTGCAAGGCGGCTACTACGAGCTTCAGGAGTACCCCGTCGGCTTCAACACCGGCTCGGTCCCGCTCTTCGTGCAGGGCGTCGCCAATCCGATCAGTAGCGTCAATCTCGGGAGCGCTGGAATCGACGCCGCCACGAAGAGCAAATTCCTCATCTTGCTCGACGAGAATCTCGTGCGCATCGCTCACAAGATCCCCGTGGTGATCACGCCAACGTACATCGCACGCACCGCCTCGATCGCAGGGGGTTCCGACGTCATAAACGTCGAGCAGAACGGCGTCCCGCGCCAGATCCTATTCCGCACTGCCGAAGTGCAAGGCCTGGCCGTCACGCTGCCGTTCTTAGCTTCGCCGAAGATGTTCGGCACGATCACGGGTGCACCGTTCTGGCTCGTGAACCGTAACGGCGCCAATCAAACGAACAAGGCGCAGACGTTCGCGCTGCTCTACCTCGAATATCGCCCGACCAACCGCACCACGTTGTTCGTGCAACCGTCGCTTGTGCCGAACTACCTGCCGAACGATCCGTACCCGCAACATTTGAACGCAGTCTTCTACGGTGTCTCTCACATGATCACGAAGAATTCATGGATGCAACTGGTGGTGGAGACCGGCTCGCCGAGTAACTACCCGGCACTCGGCATCACAAGTATCACGTGCCAGCAACTAACGCCATGCTCCGGGGTACCGACGGTCTCCGGGCTACACGCGACGCAGATCCGCTTGAAGTTCGGCATCGGTACGCCGAGCGTTATTCCACTGTAAGGTAAGGGGCTACCGTACATGAAGACACGATCTTCTCTCTCCCTGGCCTCGGCCGCGGCGCTCGCGCTCGTGCTCAGTGCCTGCAGCGGCGGCGGATCGAGTGCCGCCTATTCGCCGACGACGCCGCCCGCCGGGTCGCCTGTGACCACGAACATCGTCGGCCTGGGCGACAGCCTCACCGCCGGCGAGCAATCCGGTGCACTGCTCGGCGCACCGGTGCCCGTCACGGGCTCGCTCTTCCCCGCCCTCCCGCCGACGCAAGAAGCTGGATGGTGGGCTCAACTGTGGGCCTCGGCGAACGGCGCCCCCACGCAGAACGCCCCACTGCCGCTGATCGCGGGCGCTCCGCTGGGGGCGATGATCATCCCCGGATCCACGCCCACGCAGTTCACGAGCTACCCGCTGCAGACGTGCTCGGGCGCCGGCAGCCAAAACAATACCGCCGCATTCGCGTTGAGCTCGGCGCTGCAGACGCGCGCCAATCCCACTACGACGCCGTTCGATCTCGGCGTTCCCGGCATGATGGCCCACGAAGCGCTCTTCATGACGGGACCGTATCAGAGCGCATGCACGATCCCGCCGCCTGCCAATGTGCAGCAGGGGCAGCTCGACATGCTGGCCACGCTGCTGGGCTCGGAGAGCCTGGACTTCTATCCGGTGCTCGGCAACTTCCCCGGCAAGACGGCGGTGCAGGCGGCCGTCTCGCTCCACCCGACGCTCGCCACGGTCTGGTTCGGTGAGAACGAGCTTCTGAAGCTCATCGGCTCGCTGGGACAAGTGAACCCGACCTCGCCGCAGCAGTTCCAGGCGGACATCCTCTCGATCATCCAGCAGCTGCAGCAGGCGGGGGCGAAAGTGGCCGTGGGCAACCTGCTCGATCCGCTGAAGGCTCCGGCCTTCATCCCGCAGCCGGGCCTGCAGGCGGCGCTGATCGGCGTCGGCGTCCCATCGGCCGTCGCGGGCGCGGTGACGCCCGCCATCCAGGCGTCGCTCCAGGCGACGTACGCTGTGGGAGCCAACGGCTACGTCACGGCGAGCGGGCTTCAGAAGATCGCGCTCGGCCTGCCGAACACGGCGCCGGCGCTGGCTCCGGGCGACTACGTCCCCGACGCCATCGCCGCGGCTACCGAACAGCAGCTCACCGCATTGAATGCGGCGATCTCAACGGATGCCCAAGCTACGGGCGCGGCGCTGGTCGACATCTACGGCACCTTCAACCAGCTATTCCAGTCGGGCGCCGTGCCGATCAACCCGCCCAAGTGCTGCAGCACGCAGTTCGGCGGCGGCATCTTCAGCTTCGATGGTCTCCATCCGTCGAATACGGGCTATGCGCTGGTGGCCAATACCTGGATCGCGACGATCGATCAGAAGTTCAATCTGACGATCCCACAGGTGAACGTGGGCGCGGTCTACGCCTCCGACCCCTGGGCGCCCCACTAACACATCGGGCATCGTCCGGAACACACAAGAGGGGCGGCTGCAGCCGCCCCTCTACGCATCTTCACGGCCCAAACGCTTCAGCTGCCCAACAGCGCGGCGAAGCCCGCTTCACCGACCTCCACGTCTTGCTCCGGTTTCCCCGACGAGACGCCTACGGCACCCAGGACCTGGCCCTCGACTATAAGAGGGATGCCGCCTGCCATACCCGTCAGGCGCAACTGCGAGGCCAGGGCGATGCCCAACTTGCCGGAATCGCTTGCGCCGCCAACCTCCTCCGAGCGCTGGAGGCGCGTTGCCGCCGTGCGCGCCTTGGTCAGTGCGATTTCGATCGAGCCGATGCGTGCACCATCCATGCGCGAGAATGCCAGGAGGTGACCCCCTGGATCGACGACGGCGATGCACTGGGGCACGCCCATCGCCGCAGCGCGCTTCTCGGCGGCATGCACGACCACGTGCGCGCCTTTGCAGGTGAGCCGCAACTGGTTTCGCGAGATAAAGGAATCGTCCATGTGATCTCCCATTCGTGCGTCTAGCGTTCCTCGTCGAGCGCGGCACCGAGGTAGATGCGCCGCACGCTCTCATCGGCAGCGAGATCGCGCGCGCTCCCCTCGAGCGCCACGCCGCCCTCCGCCATCACGTAGGCGCGATCGGCGTAGCGCAACGCTAGGAAGGCATTCTGCTCCACGAGCAGGATGCCCGTTCCCTCGGACCGCAGTTGCGCGAGGATACCGAAGATCTGTTCGACGACGCGCGGCGCCAGCCCCGTGGAGGGCTCATCGAGCATCAACAACGTCGGCCGCGCCATCAGAGCACGCCCGATCGCCAGCATCTGCTGTTCGCCGCCGGAGAGCGAGGCGGCCGCGTTGGCGCGCCGCGCCGCGAGCGACGGAAAGAGTGCGTACGCGCGGCGGAGGCTCTCCTCCCGTTCGGCGCGCCCACGCCGGTAGGCGCCCAGACGCAGATTGTCATCGACGGAGAGCTCGCCGAAGAGCTGGCGTCCCTCGGGAATCTGCGAGAGCCCGAGTTCCACGATGCGCTGCGGGGCAAGCGATGCCAGGTTGACGCCGTCGAAGACGACGCTCCCCGCCTGCGGCGCCGCCTCTACTTTGGAGATCGCGCGCAGCAGCGTTGTCTTGCCCGCGCCGTTCGCGCCGAGGACAGCGACCATCTCACCGGCGCCGACGCGGAGATCGACGCCGCGCAGGACGCTTAGCTCACCGTATCCAGCTCGCAGGCCTCGCACCTCGAGCAGCGGCGCACTCACGTCTGGTCCCTCGCGTCGCCGGCTGCGCGCTCGTCGCCGAGATACGCGGCGATCACCGCAGGGTCGTTGCGCACCGTTTCCGGGGTGCCGTCGGCGATCATCTCCCCGAAATTCAACACCAGCACGCGATCGCTGATCGACATCACCAAGCGCATATCGTGTTCGATCAAGAGCATCGTCACCCCACGCGCGCGCAGGGCCAGCACATCACGGCGCAGCGTCGCACGCTCGGCGGCGTTGAGCCCCGCGGCGGGCTCGTCCAAGAGCAGCAGCCAAGGATCGGAGACCATGGCTCGCGCCAATTCGACGCGGCGGCGCTCGCCGAACGTGAGGTCCCGCGCGTAGACGCCCGCGCGCCGTTCTAAACCTAGATCGCGCAGCGTCGCACGAGCGCGCTCCAGCGCCTCATGCTCGTCGCGCCGAGCAGCGCGCAGCGCCAGCAGATCGGCCACGAAGGCCGACCGCTCGAGGCGAAAGGCGCCAAGCACGACATTTTCCAGCACGGTGAGATCGGCGAAGAGCCGGGCGTTCTGAAAGCTCCGCCCTACGCCGAGCTCCACGACGCGGTGCGCCGGCCAGCCCGTAACGGAACGTTCGCCGATAAGGATCTCTCCCGTGCTGGGCGCGCTGACGCCGGAGATGGCGTTGAAGAGTGTGGTCTTTCCCGCGCCGTTGGGACCGATCAGCGAAGTCAGCCGGCCCGCTTCCAACGCGAAGCTCACGTCATGCACGGCAACCAGGCCGCCGAAACGCTTCTGCACGTGCTCGACGCGCAGCGGGCTCTCCCCCTGCGGCGCACATGCGGACACGCTGTGCGCGCGCGGCGTCTCCGCATGTGCGCCGGCTCCGGCGGAGGCTTCCGCAACGTCTCTCTCCGCCTTGCGCGCCGAGCGCCCACGCCGCACATAGATTCCCGCCAGGCCGCCCGGGAAGAAGATGACGACGCAGACGACCAGCACGCCGTAGGCGACAAGCCGCCAGTTCTCCCAGGTATGCCCTGCCACGTCGAGTCCAGCTACCAGCGCGGCACCGATCAGCGCCCCCGAGATGTTGCCGGAGCCGCCGAGAACGGCCATGAGAAGAAAGTCGATCGAGAGCTGGACGCTCATCGCGCTGGGTATCACCAGCCCCAAGTAGCCGGCGTAGAGCGTGCCCGAAAGGCCCGCTAGCGCGCCGGCGTACGCGAAAGCCAGGAGCTTGTAGCGTTTCACCGGAACGCCGGCCACCTCGGCAGCAAGCGGATCCCCGGAGAGCGCCGCGAAGGCGCGCCCCGTGCGCGAGCGCAGCAGGTTCCATGTGGCCCACGCGCAGAGTCCCGCCACAAGCCACGCGAACCAGTAGGCGCGCGCGTTGGACAGCGCGTGCCCGAAGATGTCGATGGGCGGGATGTCCGTGATCCCATTCACGCCGCCGAAGGCATCGAGCTGGCTGAAGACGCCGTAGACGATCAATCCAAACGCCAGCGTGGCCATCGCGAGATAGTGCCCTGCGAAGCGCAGCGCGATGAGGCCAACGCCCAGACCCACGACGGTCGCCGCGACGACGCCCACCGCCGCCGCGGGGATGAAACTCCAGCCTCCGTTCGTGGTCAGCCAGGCCACGGCATAGGCGCCCAGTGCGAAGAAACCCGCCTGCCCCAGCGAGATCTGCGCGGAGTTACCCAGCAGCAGCGAGAGTCCGATGGCGCCGATCGCGAAGATCCCCGCATACGTGCCTACTTGAAGCCCAAAGGCCGAAGCATGCGCCACGATGCCGTAGACGATCACCGCGAGGGCGATCACGGGGAGTGCGCGCACGTCGCGCCGCAGACGCTCGATCAATCGCGTACCGCATCCTTCCGTCCGAACAGACCCTGCGGACGAACGATGAGCGCTAGCAGCAGCAACGCGTAGACGACGGGGTCGACGGCCTGGTACGGCAGCCACCCCGCCAGCAGCTTCTCGATCACGCCGACGGCTAGCCCCCCGACCGCGCAGCCCAACGGCGAGTCGAGTCCGCCCACCACGGCGCCCACGAAACCTTTGATGGCGATGGCTGTGCCCGCCGTTCCGCCGACCAGCGTGATGGGGCCGATCAGCGTTCCGCCGAAGGCTGCTAGCGCGATCGCGATTCCCACGCTGGCGGCGCGCGCCGCGTTGACGTCGATGCCGACGAGTTGTGCCCCCACGGGGTTGACGGCGGCGGCGCGGATGGCCTTGCCGAACGTCGTGCGATCGAAGAGCAGCCACAACGCGACGAACGCCAGCGCGAGCAGCGCGAAGACCCACAGACTCTGCTCCTGGATCGCCACGCCGCCGGGATGGATCGCCTGCCCCTGCGCTCCCGTGAACGGTGCCAACGGCTGGGGCAGACTGCCCCAGATCAGTGCGTGCCCGTAGAGCAGAATATAGACGCAGCCGATGGTCGCGATGATCACGGCGATGTCGCCGTTACGCGCCGCCGGGCGCAGCACGATACGTTCGTAGATCCAGCCCAGCGCAAAGCCTGCGGAGGTTGCGCCGATCAAACCGATCCACGGCGAAGCGTGCAGCACGTGCACGATCGTGTAAGCGACAAGGCCGCCGAGCACCACGAATTCACCCTGCGAGAAATTGATCGCGCGCGTCGCGCGCAAGATGACGTGGTAGCCGAGCGCCACCAGCGCGTACGCGCTGCCCACGGTCAGGCCGGCGACCACGAGCTGCAAGACGAAGACGATCACAGGGAGCGCTCCACGAGTCGGGCGTTCGCGGTGGAGAGGCGTCGTTCCGTCCGTTCTGGAAACAACGCACGCCTCATCGGCGTTCCAGTTTACGCACGAGCGAAAGGAGTCATTCCCTCATGCGAATCCGCCCTCTTGCAGCACTCGCGGCCGGTGCCGCTCTGGCCCTCTCCATCTCCCCCGCCGGCGCCGCCGCACCATCGGGGACTCCGGTGACGATCGGCGCCATTCTCTCCATCTCCGGACCGTTCGCGCCGCTGGGCGAGCCGGAGCGCAACGCACTGCAAGTCGCCGAGCGCGACATCAACGCGACGGGCGGCATCGCGGGGCACCCGCTGAAGATCGTTATCATGGACGACGAAGGGAAGCCCGACGTCTCCTCTCAGCTTGCCACGCAGTTGGTCTCGCAGCACGTGATCGGCATCATCGGCGGCACGCTCACGGCCAATACCCAAGCTGCCTACCGCGTGGCCGAAGCGGCGCAAGTACCGGAGATCTTCATGACGCCCACGGCGCAGCTCTGGGAGACCAAGCGCGGCATCGCGCCCTACCTCTTCCAGTCGGTGCCGCGCAACGAGCTGGAGACGGAAAAGCTCTCGCTGTTCGCTAAGAACCGGCTGGGCGCGAAGAAAATCGCCGTCCTCTACGACGAGAACCCCTATGGCCAGATCGGCCACAAGCTGTTGGCCGCACGCGCGAAGCAGGACGGCCTGAGCGTCGTCGCCGAGGAGCAGTATCCCACCACGGCCAGCGATCTCACCCCGCAGCTGCTGAAGGTGCAGCAGAGCGGAGCCGACACGGTCTTCCTGTGGGGCGCATCCGAGGCGCCGGCGATCGCGGCGCGCCAGATCCGCCAGCTCAAGCTCAAGGTGCACATCGTCGGCGCGACGGGCATTCTCTCGCAGAATTTCATCCGAGTCGCGGGCCCGGACGCTGAAGGCGTCTACTCGGACACCGATCTGAACACCACTTCACCCGATGCCGTGGAGGAGCACTTCATCGGCGCCTATCGCAACGAGTTCAAAACGCCGCCCAACAACTTCGCCTCCTTCGCTTGGGATGCCGCGCACCTCTTTCAGTTCGCGGCGCAGGCCAACGGCGGAAAGCTCGACGGGCCCTCGATCGTCAAGGCGTGGGAGACGATGAGGCCCTACCACGGCACGACGGCGTTCTTCAAGTTCACCGACAAGGATCACAACGGGATCGCCATCGATTCGCTGCACATGACCGAAGTCAAGAGCGGAGCGTGGGCCGTCATCAAGGAGTAGCACCCCGCGAGGTGCGCGCTCTGAGGGGTGCTCGCGAAGGGGTTTCCGGAGTGAGCGGAGCCCGGGGTTTCGTCTCCAGGACGAAACCATATTCAAGGACTCGTGGGTCCCCGCCGAGCCTGCGAGGTGGGGAAATGCGGGAGCGAGTGAGGCTTTAAGCGCGCCGGAGCGTGATGCGAAGGCGCGCGACCCCGGAGCCGAGCACCCCGAAGAACGCGGCTAGAATACCAGGCGGTGCCGCTGCAGATAGATATTCAGCAGCACGCCGATCGCCATGAAGTTGGTGATCAGCGCAGAGCCGCCGAAACTCATGAACGGGAGCGGGATGCCGGCGATCGGCATGATGCCGATGGTCATCCCGACGTTGACCATCACGTGGAAGGCGACCATCGCGACGAAGCCCGCAGCCAGCAGCACGCCGAACTTGTCGCGTGCACTGGCCACGGCGGCGATGCCGCCCCACAGCACGACGGCGTAGGCGGCCAGCAGTGCCGCCGCGCCGATGAAGCCCGTCTCCTCGGCCAGCACCGTGAAGATGAAGTCGCGCGAGTGCTCGGGCACGAAGTTGAGCTGCGTCTGCGAGCCGTGGAAGAGGCCGCGCCCCAGAAGCTGACCGTCGCCCACGGCGATCTTCGATTGATTGAGATTCCAGCCCGCACCCTGCGGATCGGCCTTGGGATTGAGGAAGACCAACAGGCGAGAGCGCTGGAAGGGCTTGAGCACGAAGGACGTGCCGACCGTAAAGGCAGCCGTTGCCACGACCCCGGCCGTATAGACGGCGAAGACGCGCAGATTGTCCAAGCCGAAGAAGAGCTGCGTGGTGAAGATGGCGCCCAACACGAGCGTGGTCCCGAGATCGGGCTGCTTCACGACCAACAGCGCGGGAAACGCCAGCGTAAAGAGCGGGTTGACCAGATCCCGCAGCTTGTCGTACTTGCGCTCCTCGGAGAGCATCGCCGCGAGCGTCACCGCCATGAAGAACTTGGCAAACTCCGAAGGCTGGAACGTGCCCAGCGGACCAAGCGAGATCCAGCGCTGGGCCCCTAGTGCCGACTGCCCCTTGGCCAGCACGATGCCCAGCAGGATCAAGTTGAGCGCGTAGAGATACGGTGCCGCCTTCTTCCACCAATGATAGTCGATCGAGGAGAAGGCGATCATCACGCCGATGCCGGCGATCAGATAGAGCGCCTGCTTCTTAGCCTCGCTCGACGCGGCGGGATCGTGCAGCGTGGCCGAGTGAATGAAGAGCACGCCCGCCAGCGCGATGAGGACGCAGACGCCGGCCAAGACGAAGTTGTAGGAGCGGTACCAAGCACGATCCACTGCGGGGCAAGTTATCGCCCAGGCGATAGGAAAGCCTGCCCGCGAGGCCTCAGATCGTCAGCGTGCTGGGCGGCGGATCGCTGGCCGGGAACGACTCGGCTAACGTCTCGTCGTAGGGATCCTCGAGCGGTTCGGGATCCGGCCCGCCCGGCCGGCCGCCTGGTGCTGTGCCTTCACGCGACTTCTCCATGCTGGCTCATATACCCACGAGCGGGTACAACCATTGGCATACCTGTCACTCTATAACCGAGAGGGGCCACAACGTGCCGACCGACGCGACGCAAACGCTAGCTCTCCATACGACCAAGATAGACATCCCCGAGCCTGACCGCGCACAACTCACCACGCTCCTCAACGAGACGCTTGCCGATGCACTCGATCTCCAGAGCCAAGTGAAGCACGCCCACTGGAACGTGAAGGGGATGAACTTCATCGCTCTCCATGAGCTCTTCGACTCGATCGCATCGATCCTGGTCGAGCAGATCGATCTCGTTGCCGAGCGCATCACGGCGCTCGGAGGCACGGCACGCGGCACCCTCCGCCGCGCCGCCCGCGACTCGCGCATCGGAGAGTACCCCGACGACATCCGCGACGGGAAGAGTCACGTCGCGGCGCTGGTCGATCGCCTCGCGGTCTACGCGCACAACCTGCGCCTAGGCATCGAGACGAGCGAGACGATCGGCGACCCCGACACCAACGACCTCTATGTCGAGATCTCGCGCGGCATCGAGAAGCAGCTCTGGTTCCTGGAGGCGCACCTGCAAGCCTAAGCGGGCGCACCCTGCTAACCCGCTTCGGGTGCCCGCTTAGCCTTCGAGCGCTTGCGGCGCGCCGGAACGGTGACGGCTTCCGCGCCTGTCTGCGCCGGGGTCTCGGGAAGGCCGAGGTCCACGGCGCCCGTGGCTTCGTCGTGCGTGACGGCCGCTTCGACCGCCATCGGCGGCGGCAGCGGCCGCGCCCGCACTCCCTTGATGGGAATGTTGGCCAACAACGCCACGTCGTTCTCGCGCGTCTCGAACGTCACGTCCAGGCCGACTTCGTCGATCTCCATGTAGCGCGAGATCGTCGCGATGAGGTCGCAGCGCAGCTGATCGACCACGTCCGGGGCCAAGTGGATGCGGTCGGAGAGCAGCACCAAACGCAGACGCTCTTTGGCCACGACCCCCGACGGAGCGGGGCGGAAGAAACGCTGGATCGCGTCCAACCAACTCATCGGCGTCCTCCGATCCACGCAGCGAGACGCTCGAAGAAGGTGCCTTCACCGCTGTAGTCTTCTATCTCCACCTGCTCCCCCTCGAGCCGCGCTACAGCTCGGCGGTAGGCCTCACCGGAACGCGACGCATCGATCAGCGAGACGGGCTCGCCGCGATTGGTGGCCACCACGACTTCGGCTTCGTCGGGAATCACGCCCAGGAGCGGCAGACGCAGAATTTCATCGACCTGCGCGACGGAGAGCATCTTCCCTCTACGCACCAGGTTCGGACGCAGGCGATTGACGACCAATTGCGCCTCGACGCCTTTTGGCAGCAAGCCGACGACGCGATCGGCATCGCGCACGGCGCTGACTTCCGGCGTGGTCACCACGATCGCGCGCTGAGCGCCGACGACGGCGTTCTTGAAGCCCATCTCGATTCCGGCGGGACAGTCGATGAGCACGTATTCGAAGCGCTTGCGCAGCGTTTCGATCAACGCTGCCATGTCGGCCGTGACCACGTCGTCTTTCTCGCGCGTCTGCGCCGCGGGAAGCAGAACCATCGACGGCACGCGCTTGTCCTGCACCAGCGCCTCGTCGAGCGTGCACTTCTTTTCGATGACGTCCAGAAAGTGGTGCGAGACGCGGTTCTCCAGCCCCAGCACCACGTCGAGGTTGCGCAATCCCACGTCGGCGTCGACCAGACAAACGGAACGCCCGCGCGCGGCGAGCGCCGCGCCGATGTTCGCCGTCGAAGTCGTCTTGCCGACGCCGCCCTTACCGGAAGTGACGACGATCGCGGTGCCCATGCGCTGCGTGCCCAGCGCCGCGCCTACGGGCGCCTCTCCGTGTTCGGCCTGTACCGCTGCGGCGGCTTGCTGCTCGGCCATCGTTGCCCTCTCCTATCCTGCCAGCGCGCCCCAGAGTTTCACGAGAAAACTCTGCGGCTCGAGGCTCGTGAACGGCACCATCTCGCCTTCCAAGCGGCGCGCGATCTTGGCATAGATCATAGCAAGCCGCGTGCCGTCGTCGAGTGCAACGGGCTCGCCGCGGTTGGTCGTGTCGATGACGTCCTCGTCGTCGGGAACGATACCCAACAGTTCGAGGCCCAATACTTCACAGACGTCGTCCACCGAGAGCATATCGCCCGCCTTCACCAGCTCCGGGCGGATGCGGTTGACGATGAGGCGCGTGGGCAGTCCGCGCTCGCCGAGCTTCCCCACGATACGATCGGCGTCACGAATCGCGCTCACTTCCGGCGTCGTGATGACGAGCGCCTCCTCGGCACCTGCGACGGCGTTGCGAAAGCCGTGCTCGATGCCCGCGGGGCAGTCGATCAGTACGTAGTCCGCCATCCCCGCCAGCTCGCGCGTGATGGATTCCATCTGCTCCTCGGTCACTGCTTGTTTGTCGCGCGTCTGCGCCGCCGGCAGCAGCCAAAGGCAATCGTCGAAACGCTTGTCCTTGATCATGGCGGAGCGCAGCGCGCAGCGTCCTTCGGCTACTTCAACCAGATCGAAGACGATGCGCTTCTCGAGTCCGAGCACGAGGTCCAAGTTGCGCAAACCGATGTCGGCATCCACCAGCACCACCTTACGTCCGCTGCGCGCCAGCGCGCAGCCGAGGTTGGCGGTGGTGGTCGTCTTACCGACGCCGCCCTTGCCCGAGGTGATGACGATGCGCCGCCCCATTTCGCTCACGATGCCGTTCTCCCGGATACCGTCACGTTCTCTCTCCTTGCTGCTCTCTTCACCGTGGTGGGGCGTAGGGCACGATCACGATGCGCCCGTCCTCCACGCGTGCGAGCTCGGGGGCGGGAATGTGCCGCCGCTCGCCCTCGGGGGCGACGGCAATATGCGGACCGATGCGCAACTGCGTCGGCGCGAGGTCGAGGGCAAAGACGCAGGCCCCCACGTCGCCTTGTGCCCCGGCATGGGCGATGCCGCGCAGGGCGCCGACCACGACGATATCGCCCGTAGCGATCAACTCGGCGCCGGGGTTGACGTCGCCCAGTACGACGATCGAGCCGCGCTGGCGAATCGCCTGCCCGCCCCGCAGCGTACCGCGATGCAGGACCGTCTCAGCGGCGGCCTCGTCCGAAGATCGCGCCGCGGGAACGCCTTCTAGCTCGCGAACCGCGCGCAGCCGGCGGCGCGCAAGGTCGGCGCGAGCGCCCGCGAAGTCGGCTTGCGTTGAGCGCGCCGCAGCGGAGAGGCGGCGTACCTTGGACGGCCCTTTGGCCAGCGGTCCGAGGTAGGCTAGGCCGCGCCGCTCGGCAAACTCGGCGATCGCCGGCCCGCCGCGCACGCCGGCAAGCTGGATCTCGCGCTCGGCGAGAGCCGCCAGCAGATCGTCGAAGGCCCCCTCGTCGGGCACGGCATCGCCGAAAGAGAGCACGCCGCCGGCTCCTCGGTAGAAGTCGGGGGAGGCTTCGAGCTTCGCTCGGATCTCGGGCAAGAGCTCCGCAAGGGGGGCTTCGAAGAGATCGAACTCCAGCCCGCTGCGCGTCCCGCGAACGATCGGCATGGCGCCCCATACGCTCATTCGCACGCATCGCCCTGCGCCGTCCACAACCGGTCCACAACTTTCGGACGGTATCCACAAGCCATCCCCAAGCTTTTCTCAGGCTTGCCGAGGACAATGCAAACAGGCCCGCGCGGGCGCCGAACGTAACCCTCCATATTCGACCCGGCTCTCCCTAGGGCGAGGAACGTCCATGTTGCGCAAACTCACGCCGATCGTCCTGATTCTCTCGCTGCTCTGGGCGAGCATCCCGGCACCCGCCCGCGCCATGTCGACAGCGCAGGAAGTCCAGATCGCCAAGGACTACGAACAGCAGATCGAAGCGACGCAAGGGTACGTCAGCGATCCGCTGCTCAACGCCTGGACCAAGGAAGTCACGGATCGCCTATGGGCGCAGCGCGCTCGGCGCGACCTCACCTATCGCATCTTCATCATCGATACCAACGACATCAATGCCTATGCCACGCTGGGCGGGTACGTGCACGTCAACCTCGGCATGCTGGACTTCGCACAGTCCGACGACGAGCTGGCGTTCGTGCTGGCCCATGAGACCGGGCACGTCGAGCGGCGCCACGCCGTCACCGAACAAACCCGCAACACGATCCTCCAAATCCTGCTGGGCGTTGCCTCGCTCTTCTCGCCGTTCGCCTACCGCTTCGGTAATTTGATCGGCGGTCTCACGGTGGCGAAGTTCAGCCGCGTTCAGGAGCTCCAGGCGGACCAGTACGGCCTCCAACTGATGACGCGCGCGGGCTACGACCCGCAGGCGGCGATCTCGTCGATGCTTCACCTCGAGTCGCTCGGCGAGAGCAACGACTTGGTCTCGAAGTACTTCGAAGATCACCCGGGCGGCAAGGACCGCATCGCCCACCTAGACGGTTATCCGCAGCTCGACCCCACCAAGGTCACGCTCGACGAGCGGATGGCGCGCGCGCTGCACAATCAAGAGGAGGCCCGCTACAGCATCGCCGCGCTGGACTTCCGCGACATCCTCAAGCGCGATCCCAACAACCAGCTCGCGCAGATGCATATAGGGCAACTCGAAGTCGCGCTCGGCCAACAGGAGAAGGGCGAGCAGACGCTCGAGCAGTTGGCCAAGAACGGCAGCACGCAGACGCGCACGGACGCCGCGGTGCGCCTCCAGCGCCTGCGCGACTCCGTGCATGCGATGCACCTGGTGCACGAGGATCCCGCTCCGCTCAAACAGCGTATCGGCGATGCTACGGCACGGCTCGAGCAGGTCTCCGCCGAGCTCCAGCAGCGCCGTCAGGACGGCAAGGCCCAGGTCAAGTCGATTCTCGAACGCGTCAACAGCGTCGGCTACGAGATGCCCGACTTCAGTCAGGCCAACGTGCGCAAGGGCACGCGCCTCGAAGCGGTGCGCAACAACCTCTTCGCGATCATTCGCAACGCCGACAACGCGCTGGACAAGGCTCCCAGCGCGCTCGATCAGATCGGCTCGCTCGAGGCCAACAAGCAGGGCGGGCTGCTGCTGGACGAACAGGGCACCCTCAAGCAGATGGCCGCGCCGCTCGACCTCAAGCCCATTCCCGCGCCTTCGCTCTCGATGCTCCCGTACTACCCCGAACTGCTCGCTTCGCTGGATCGCTCCGAGGGCGACATGGTGCGCACGGCCGACGCCTCGCGTGCAGCGCTGGCGCTGCTCGACGTCTCGCTCGGCGACATCGACGCATTTCTCAAGGCGCTCGATCACGTACGCCTGGACATCGGCGGCGACATCTCGCTGGAGGACTATAACGCGCTGGTGCCGCTGATGAAAACAGCCAACGCCTCCGTCTCCAGGGCCTCGATCGCCGCCTCGCAGTCGTGGCAGCTCTTCAACATGGCCAAAGCACGCTCGCTGGAGATGCAGATCACGCTCCTGGGATTGGCCTATCCATCGGCGCGCTACGACTCGCTGGCCTACGCTCTCAAGACGCGCTTCCACCTCGTACCGCCGAGCTACCAGCTCATGGAGCAGTTGGGCGTGAGCCCAGGCCAAGTCGCCGCTGCGACGATCATCGCCGCCGACACGCAGAGCACCCCCGATGCCGTCCTGGCTCTCTCACATTCCGGTCACGAGCCGCTCGTCGATCTCGCCAACGCCCGCCAGATGAACGCACAGTCGCTGGAGGTTTTCCTCGGCCTGATCTATCTGGACTACACGGACGACCCGGCGAAGGAAGGCCCGCGCCCCGACCGCCCCAAGGAGAACCCCGTACGCTGAGCTCCCTCTCATCTGCCGGCGCATGGAGCGAGGGCCTCACGCTCAACCTCGTTGCGGCCCAGGCTAAACGCCCCTTTCGTCTCTTCTTGGCCGGCGACGGCGCGCTGGTGGCGGAGCTGCGCGCGATCCTGCTCTCCGGCCACGGCGAACGCATCCCGCTCGACGCCAACGCCTGCCTGGAGAGCATCGATCCCGCCGCCCCCGGCCGCGTGCTGGACACTGCGGCGGCGCGCTGCGTGATCGTCGTGAGTCCCCCCGGGGAGGCCACGCCTTCCGCGCTCTCTCGTCTCGAGGCCCTGGAGCTCCCGGTCTTCGCCTTGACCGTCGATCCACGCGGTCCGGCACAGGCTGCCAACGAGGCGCCCTCAGCCGCCGGCACGGCGCACTATACGGTGCCGGCATTGAGCGTGGAGCACCTCTCGTCCACCCTCTTTCCCCACCTGCTGACGGTGCTCAAAGGCATCGAAGTAGCGGTCGGACGCAGGCTCCCCGTGCTGCGTGAGGCGATCGGCACCCAGCTCACGGCCGAGGCGTCGATGTCGAGCCTGCGCGTTGCCGTGGCTTCGGCGCTGGTGGATCACGTGCCGGTGCTGGGCATCGTCCTTGGGACGGTGGCCTCCGCAGGCGATACCCTGGCAATCACGGGCATCCAGGCTTTCCTGTTGCTCCAGATCGCGGCGCTCTACGGTCACGATCCGGATTTGACGCGCCTGGGGGAGCTGGTCCCCGTCGTAGGCGGCGGCTTCGGCTGGCGTGCCTTGGCCCGCGAGCTCTCTGGTTTCATCCCCGTAGCCGGCATCCTCATCAAGGGCGGGATCGCCTATGCGGGGACGCTGGTCGTAGGGCAGGGGGCGGCTTACTACTACCAACAGGGTCGTCCGATGTCGGCCAAACAGGTGCGCCATCTCTACGACGAAGCGCGCACCCGAGCCGTCGAGATGGGGCGGGACCTGGTCGACCGGCTGAACCCTAGGAGGCGCGACGGGAACGGCGGCGGGCGGGCTTGAGCATCCGCTGGGCGCGCACTACTTCGCGCTCGCCCACGGCTCGCGCACAGGTCTCGCAGTACCACTCCGGCTCCACCGGCGAGCCGCACTCTTCGTGGGCGAAGGCATAGGAGGGGGAGACGCCGCCATAGTTCATCCCATAGGCGTACATGGCGCCAATCAGGCGGTGGAGATTGCGGCCCTTCTCGGTCAGCTCGTATTCGAAGCGCGCCGGGTGCTCCTGATACTGGTGACGCTCGACGATGCCCTCGAGCTCCAGGTCGCGCAGGCGTGAAGAGAGCGTATTGGTGGAGGCGCCCGTGGAAGCAGCCAACTCCGAGAACGTCGTCTTGCCGAGCAGAAGATCGCGCACGATCAGGCTTGTCCAGCGCTCACCGATCAAGCCGGCGGTCCAGGCAATGGGGCAGTTCTGGTCATAGTTCTTGGGCATCGCTCCCCTAGGATACCACTCAGCCTTCAGTTTTACAAGTCTCTGTAATTTTTGAAGTTCTCGAATCTTTGATTTCTAAAGGATTCTGCGGCCTTCCAGGGCCTTGGCGAGCGTCACCTCGTCGGCATAGTCGAGCTCCCCGCCGATCGGCAGGCCATAGGCCAGGCGGCTGACGGTGACCCCCAGGGGCTGCAGCAGGCGCGAGATATAGATGGCCGTCGCCTCGCCTTCGGCGTTGGGGTTGGTAGCGATGACGACTTCGGCAGGAGAGTCCTCCCCCACGCGGGTCACGAGTTCGCGAACGCGCAGTTGGTCGGGACCGATACCGTCCATCGGCGAGATCAGCCCGCCCAGCACGTGGTATCGCCCTTTGTAGGCTCCGGTCCGCTCGAGGGCATAGATGTCCTTGGGCTCGGCGACCACGCAGAGCAGTTGGGCGTCACGCCGCGGATCCCGGCACGTCTCGCACGGGTCATCTTCGGTAATCGCGAAGCACCGCGAGCATGTGCGCACCTTGTCCTTAAGGGCGACGATCGCCTCGGCCAAGCTCGCGGCCTCCCCCCGGGGCTGCGCAAGCAGGTAGAAAACCAGGCGCGCGGCCGTCTTGGGGCCGATCGTCGGAAGCTTCGCGAACTCGTTGATGAGGGCCTGAACGGGTCCAGCGACCGCGCTCAAGACAGGCCGGGGATCCGCATTCCGCCGGTCACCGCACCCATTTTCCGGCTAGAGATCTCCTGGGCGCTCTGAATCGCCGCATTGACGGCGGCGGCTACCACGTCCTCGAGCGACTCCACGTCCTCCGGGTCGACGGCGGCCTTGTCGATCGTCACCTTGGTGACCCGCATATCGGCGGTCATCTCCACGGTGACCGCGCCGCCGGCACTCCCCGTGACCGTGGTCGCCGAGAGCTCCTGCTGGACCCGCGCCATCTCGGCCTGGGTCTTCTGCAGCATCCGCATCATTTGGGCTTGGTTCATCGTACTCCGTCCGCTCAGGTGGAAAACTTCTTGAAGGCATAGTCGAGGAGGTCGCTGCCATCCTCCCGGATCGAAGGCGCCCGCCCTCCGGCGGCGCTCGAGCCCTGGGCGGCCGGAGTCCTCTTGCGCACCTGAGCCGCCACCTTCAGCGGGGTGCGCAGGACGTCGAGCAGGGCCTCTTCCACCAGCGAGGCGTTGCTGCGAATGGTCTCGGCGGCGATAGGATTGGCGAAGGCCAGCGTCAGCACCCCGTGCTCCACACTCAGAGGCTCACCGTCGGCGAGCATTCCGTTGACCGGGGCACTGTGCTCGCTCACCCGCGCGCGAACCTGCTCCCAGACGCCGAGGACCTTCTGCACCGTGGGGTCCCCGGTGGGTGCGCCGTTGGGAGACTCGACCGGCCGCCGCTTGGGAGGCGCCGCGGCAGGCTTGGCGCGGACCGCCTCGTTGCTCTGACTTCTGGGCACCGGGAGCGCGGGCGTCTCCTCGGAGGGCAGGAGGAGGCGGAGCATCGCCACCTCCAGCTCCACGCGCGGCATGCCGCTGCGGCGGCCATCGGCGATGGCGTCGGCGAGCAGCTTGAGGCCGCGTACCAGCCTACTTTGCGAGACGCGCTCGGCCCGTTCGGCCATCCAGCGGGCATCCTCGGGCGCCAGCTCGCTCTCCAGCAGATCGGGATTGAGCCGCGCCACCAAGAGCTGACGCAATCCTGCCACGGTCTCGCGCATCAGCGTCGCCATCTCGGCGCCGGCATCGGAGGCGCCGGAGACGGCGTCGAGCGCAGCGGCCGCGTCCGTATGGCAGATGGCCTCGATCAGGGCGCGCGCCCATTCGCGCGTCGACTGCCCGAACGCCGCCGCCACGGTTTCGACGTCCACCTCGCCGTCGCCGAAGGCAGCCACCTGCTCCAGCATCGTCAGCGCGTCGCGCAGGCCGCCGTCGGCTCGGTAAGCGATCTGCCGCAGCGCCTCCTCGGTGAAGGCGAAGCCCTCGGCGGCGGCGATGTGGCGCAGGCGTTCCAGCATGACGGGGACGGCGATGCGCCGGAAGGCGTAGCGCTGACAACGCGAGAGCACGGTCACGGGGAGCTTCTCCGGCTCCGTGGTAGCCAAAATGAAGACCACGTGCTCGGGCGGTTCTTCCAACGTCTTGAGGAAGGCGTTGGCCCCCTCGCGGGTGAGCATGTGGGCCTCGTCGATGATGTAGACCTTGCGGCGCATCGTGCTGGGCGCGAACTTCACTTTATCGCGTAGCTCGCGGATCTCGTCGATGCCTCGGTTCGAAGCCGCGTCGATCTCCAGAACGTCCAGGGAGCGTCCTTCGAGGATGGCCCGACAGTTCTCGCACGTGTTGTCGGGCTCCACGGTGGGGCCTGCGACGCAGTTGATACAACGCGCCAGGATCTTCGCCGCGGACGTCTTTCCGGAGCCGCGCGGGCCGGAGAAGAGATAGGCGTGGGCAAGCCGTCCCTTGGTGATCGCTGAGGTGAGCGTCTTGACGACGGCATCTTGACCCACCAGCTCAGCGAACGTCTTGGGGCGCCACGAACGGTACAGAGACACGCTGGCTGGTTAGCGCGTCCCGTCGAGCGGACCTGCTGTGCGCGAGCGCACATGCCGCGCATGTCTTCACGCGTTTGAGGCAGGCGTCCCTTGGGCACAATCGAAGCGCAACCCCGAGTGCTTGCGCTGGGTAATGTATAGCGCGACGCCGGTATTGTCGTCGCTTGGGGTTATCTGCGTTTGAACGAGGAGAAGACGGTGAATCTGCGAGCGGCCCTGGCAGAGAAGTTCGGCTATCCGGCCTTCTATCCGGGCCAAGAAGAAGTCATCTCACGCGTCATGGCCGGTAAGGATACCCTTGCCATCCTGGCTACAGGCGCGGGGAAGAGCCTCTGCTACCAGCTTCCCGCCCTCCTGCTCGACGGAACAACCGTCGTCGTCAGCCCGCTCATCGCGCTGATGAAGGACCAGGTAGACATGCTGGCTGACCGCAACGTGCGCGACGTAGTAGCTCTCAACTCCACGCTCTCCGAAGAGCAAGAGGCCAAGGCGCTCGAGCTCATCCGCGGCGGATCGCTCAAGATCGTCTTCGTTACCCCGGAGAAGCTGGAAGACGAATCCTTCGTCGCGCGGCTGCGCGAGCTGACGATCCCGCTCTTCGTGGTCGACGAGGCGCATTGCATCTCCGCCTGGGGCCATGACTTCCGCCCCGCCTACTTAGGCCTAGGCCACGTGATCCAGGCGCTCGGCCACCCCACGGTGCTCGCCCTGACGGCTACGGCCACCCCCGCCGTGCGCGAAGACATCCTCCACCAACTGGGCATCCCCGGCGTCAAGCCGATCGTCAAAGGCTTCGACCGGCCGAACTTGATCTACGAAGTGCTGCGCGCGGAGAGCGAGCAAGAGAAACTCAAACTGCTCAAGCAGTTCTTCCAATCCGAGCCCGAAGGCACCGGCATCATCTATACTGCCACCATCAAGAACACGCTGGCAGTGCAGACGTACCTGCTCGAGACGCTCGGCGTTCCGGCCGCCGTCTACCACTCCAAACTGCACAAGCGCGATCGCGAAACCGTGCACGAGTTGTTCATGGAGGAGAAGATTCGCGCGGTGGTGGCAACCAACGCCTTCGGCCTGGGGATCGACAAGCCCAACATTCGCTTCGTCATCCACTACGATCTTCCGGGAAGCGTAGAGGCCTACACGCAGGAAGCCGGACGCGCCGGGCGCGACGGCCGGCCCTCGCGCTGCATTCTGCTCTACCGCATGAGCGATACGCGCGTGCAGCACTATTTCCTGACGGGCAAGTATCCCGACGTCGAAGAAGTCCAAAAGATCTTCGGCACGCTGGAGATCTTCGAAGCTCAAGAGCAAGGCGTTTCGCTCACCGATCTGCGCCGCATCTCGCAAATCCCGCTGACCAAGCTGAAAGTAATCCTGGCGCTTCTCAAGAAGTCCGGCTTCATCGTGAACCGTACGCGCTCCACCTATGCGCTCGCGCCCTTCGCCAAGAAGAATCCGGACCTCGTGCTCAATCTCGCCAACTACGAGACCAAGAAGAGTTACGATCAGTCGAAGCTGGTCATGATGCTCCAATACTGCGAAACGCAGTCTTGCCGCCGCCGCTTCATCCTCAACTACTTCGGCGAGGACTACGATGCGGAGTTCTGTGGCGCATGTGACAACTGCCTGGCGCGCAAGCGCAGCGTGATGGCCCATCCCGACATCGAGGCGGTGGCGGAGACGACCAACCTCACGGGCTTCCGCATCGGCGACGCCGTCGTCCACGGGAAATACGGTTCCGGTACCATCGAGCGCGTCGACCGCGACTTGGTGACCGTGCTCTTCCCGAGCGTCGGCTACAAGACGCTGCTCGCGTCGGCCGTGCGTAAAGAAGCGCAGATCGCCTAGCGCGCCGATGTCTGGCTTTCTCCGACTGCCTGCAGCGGTTCTCTTCGCCGCATGTGCCTTGATCGTTGCGCTCGATGCCCCCGGCATGGGGCAGAGCACGCCGTCGCCGGCACCCATCGTTTCGGCCGCTCCCGTTCCCCTGGAGACGCCCTCCACGCCGAACTCGCCGGCGCCGGAAGGAGCGCCGCTGCCCGCAGCTTCGCCAACGCCGACACAGCCGCCGATTGCCGTCTCGCCGGCCTCAGTCGACCTCGTCTACCGCCAGACGGCCACGATTCAAGCCTCCGGCATCTTCGGCCAAGTCCACGCCGTCTCGTCCAATCCCAACGTTCAAATCCAAGGTATCGACCAGAGCGCGCAGCAGGTCACGATCTATGGTGCCGGCCTGGGCATCGCAACCATCACCATCACCGACGATCGCGGCGTCACGGCGAGCGTCTGGGTACGCGTGGCCTATCAGGCGGGTTTCCCAGCCGATCACGCCGATGCCAAGATCACCGGTAACCCCGCGGACGCCGCCTACGTACGCCGCGCCGCGGCAACTGCCGCCGCAGCCGCGGCCGTGAACCTTCGCCCTGGGGCAAAAGTCGTCGTCCACCCGGAACAAGTGCGCGGCGCAAGCGACCTCCCGCTCGATAACGTTGCAATGGTACAGGTTCCCGTTACGATCAACGGCGATCCCTACATCCAAGTGAGCGGAACGACGCAGGTGCGCGTCGAGAACTACGCCCAGCCGCGCATCAAGCCGGTCTCGCTGCTGGTGAGCGACTATCCGGAGACGATTACCGAGGACGGCGCGCTCTTCTCCGACGAGCTCACCACCAACCACCCCACCCGCTTTCTGTACTATCACTACAACAAGCCAGGCTCCCGCGATCGCCGCATCCTGCTCAAGGTCACCAACGCCAGCTCGCAGCCGGCGCAGGTACAGTACATCAGCGGTGCCGCCGGGCCCACACCAAACGAGATGGAGGTGGGCCACCTCTCCACGATGCGTTTCCTCGTGCACGAGGCACGCAACGAAGGCATGGTGGTAACCATACCGGCCAACTCCACAATCAATCTGGTCGATCAGGAGTTCCCCGCGGGAACGATCATTTCGAACCTACTGCAGCTGCGCGAGCTGAGCGGTGAGAGCCTCCACTTGAACCTGCTGGTGCAGGACTTCGAGCAGCCCGTGGACGCGATGCCTGCCTCGAGCCAGCTGCTACAGTCGACGGTGAAGCACGCGCGCGGCGTCTACCCCATCCCCGAGTTCTTCTTCGACTATACCTACTTCGTCGGCGGCGACGATGTCGAAGTCCCCATTGGGCAGATCCCTCTGCCCAATCTACGGAGCGGTGAAGCGCTGGGCGGCGACTACGGCGTCTTGCAGTCGATTACACTGACGCTCGTCAACCGCACCGGCACGCCGGCGCGGCTAGCACTCTATCAGAACCCGCGAGGCGGTGCCGCGACGGCTACCTATATCATCGACGGAACCGTGGTACTCTCGCACCTCGCCAAAGCCTTCACGGCCTTCAAAGTCCATCAATACACCGTTCCGGCGCACGGCTTCGTGCGCACGCAGATCGTGACGATGCCCGAAGGCGGCTCCTCGTATCCGCTGCGCTTGATCGTCGGCCCCGACGACGGCAGCGTTGCCCCCGGAGCCCCGGGCTCACCGATTCACTAGCGCCTCGCGGTAGCAGGCGGCGACACGCGCTGCTGCGCTTGCCCACGAGAAGCGTTCTCGTGCGGCGGGTCGCAGGTGCGTGCTCTCACGCTCGCGCTCGTCGCGCGCCTCCAGCAGCTCGCGCATCGCCTGTCCCCAGGCGTCGGCGTCATCGACGGGAAGCAGCGCCTGAGCGGGTGCAACTTCGACCAAGGAGCTCGAGCGCGCCGCTAAGAGCGGCACGCCGGCCACCAGCGCCTGTGCTGCTCCGAGGCCGAAGCCTTCGTAGCGCGAGGGCATCAGGACCATCGCCGCGCGTGCATAGAGATCGAGCAGCGCGGCACGCTCCACGTAGCCGCGAATCTCCACGCGCTCTTCGACGCCGCAGGCGCGCGCGATATCGCGGCAGCGTTCCACGTACGGCGTCGGCGGACCGACGCTGACAAGGCGCAGGTTCGGTACGCCGCGCAGCGCGCGAATGGCGACTTCGAAGTTTTTGCGCAACTCCACGGTACCGGCCACGAGCGCGAACGCATCGCCGTCAGGCTTGCGTTCGAGCCTGGAGAACGCTTCACTCACCCCAGGGTAGACGATGCGCACGCGCCCAGGATCGACGCGCGCCAGCTCCGTCAATTCACGCCTGGAGAACTCGGAGTCCACCATGATCAGACGGGCGTGACGGTAGCGCGCGGCGCTGAACGAGCCGAAATACCAACGCGCGTAGACCTTTGCATGGCGCTGCTCGCGCAGCCAGACGACGTCGTGCACTGTAGCAACCACCGGCACCGAAGCCAGCGCGGGCATCGTCCCCGAGGCGCAGTGCAGCAGATCGACGCGAGCGCGCCGCGCGGCCAGTGGAAGCGCCGCTTGATCCCACAGGACGCGGCGGTCGAAGCGCCAGGGGTCGAGACGGCGGCTGGAAAGCGGACGCACGTCCTCGCCGCATGCTTGGAGCGCCGTCACCAGCTCGCGCACGTATTCGCCGATTCCCGTGGCCGTGCCGACGCCGAGCTGGGCGTCGATACCAACAATCACTCGGCGTCGAGATCCGCAGGAACGGCCATGTGCGGGTCGATGGCACGTGCTCGCGCGAGATCGGCGCGCACCGCTGCGCGGTCGCCGCGCGCGGCTGCGATCCGCGCCAAGCCCACGTAGGCAGGCGCCGCCGTTGGATCGTTCTCCAGCGTACGGCGGAAGTAATGATCCGCCGCAACGGCGTCGTGCTCCCCGTACCATAGCTGCTGCGCGTAGCTCAGCGCGTAGAGGCCGGCGTAGGGTGCCAGATCGACGGCGCGCGCATAGGAACGCGTTGCGGCATCACGGTGCCCGCTGCGCGCCTCGAGCATACCCAGACGCCAGAACGCCTCCGCCCGCGAAGGAGGATGCGACGGATCGTTCTCGAGCGCAACGACTACGTGGCGCTGGAGCTGGAGCGCACGCGTAAGATCGCGCGTAGCCAGCTCGTCGACGATACGCGCCAAAGCCTGGGCGTCGCCGTCGCGCAAGTCGTACGCGGCCGCCGACTCCGCGTCTCCGCGCTCTTCGGCCAGTGCGGCTCGCAACGCGATCGCGTACACGCTCCGCGGCATGCGCGCTATCCAGCGCTCCGCTGTGGCGCTGTCGCCTCGCGCCAGCGCGGCACGCGCCGCGGCCTCGGCATTCCACGGAGTAGGCAGCAAGCGATACGCCGTCTGCGCGAGCGGAAGCGCCCAGGCCGCCGGCAGAGCGCGCGGCAGCGAGAACGGCGCGGCGGCGGCGCGCAGTAACGCGGCGCTGGCCGCCTCGGTCAGCGCGAAGGCCAACAAGCAGTAGAGCGCGAGAGCGATGGATGCGGCGGCGGCGATGCGGCGCGCGAGGGTCACGTGATGGCGCAAGGCTAGAACTTGACGGTGAAGTAGACGTTCTGCCGCGTCTGATCGAAGTCGAGCTGCGGCATGGTGTTGTCGGTGTAGCGGTAGTGAAGCGCCTGCACCGTGACCGAAGTGTTCGTCTTGGGGATACGGTAGGTCAGAGCGCCGGAATAGAGATCCTTGTGCTCGTCGACGTTATCGCCCAGCGTGGTTCCGTAGCTGCCTCCGAAATGCTGCGTCGAATACGAGAAGTTCAGCTTGACGTCAGGAGAGACCGGAATGCCGGCACCCGCAGAGAAGCCGGTATGGTGCACGTCGACGTAGTTCGGCGAGAAGGGCACGGCAGCTCCCCCTAGCGCTTGCGCACTCTGCGAGAGCGCCTGCGCCGCCGCATCGAACGTATGCGTCTGCGCGTTGAACGGCACGTAGTTCTCCAACATGCGGTCGTCCCGCGTCAGATGCTCGTAGAGGCCTGAAACGCTCACGTCGACGCGGCGCCCGAAGACGGGCAGGCTCAGCTTCGCGCCGGCCGTGTCCGATCGCATGCGCTCCGGCACGCTGCTGGGATAGAGCGCGCCGTAGACGGGGTTGCCAAAGGCATCGGGCTTGATCTGCACCAGGTCTTGCCGCCCCACGTTCAGCTCGATGCGCGTTCCCTTGATCTTCACGGGAACGCTGAGATCGGCCGCAAGGCCGCGCGCGTTGGGAACGTAGGACTGATAGAAGTACGGCCCGCTGCCCGTGAACGGGTTGAACGCAGGATAGGCGTAACTGACGGCGGGATTGCCCGCAGCGCTCGACGCGCCCGCGCCCAACACGGCATTGACGTTGCGGTCGAACTGACGGTTGAGCTGCACGTTGTTGGCCACGCCGATGAAGCCCGGCAGATACGTCAGGGCTCCGGTATTGTAGACGGCGGGGTTAGGACCGTAGAACTGCAACGGAGCTCCGTCGATGAAGTTCTGACCGACGGAGCGGTAGGCGAGCGTCAACGAGAGCGCATTGACGTGCAGTTTCAAGCCCGCGATGCCGGCGCCGTCGACCGTGGCTGGAACGCTGGCGGCGTCCCCCGTATATCGGCTGCTCGCCACTTCGGCGAAGAGCTCGGGTTTCTTGGCACCGCGTACGAAGGTCAGCGGCACGACCGTATCGATGCCGAAGACGGTGTCGCTGACGAGCGGTAAACCTGAAGGCGATCCGTTGAACGCCACCGAGACGCCGTCGCTTGTGACCAATGCTTCATTGTCGAAGACGCGATTGAACGTCAGGCCCAGCTGGAATCCAGGATAGCCCTGCACGTGGTGAACCAGCCGGCCACCCACCATGTAGCGCTGCCAGTTGGTATTCTGCGTCGTTCCCAACGCATCATAGCCCAACACCACGTTGCTGCCGGGGGGAAGCGGTGAAGTGAAGGCGACGTTGTTGGTGGCGGCATTGAATACGAAGTTCGGTGCGCTTTGGCCGTTCGCGCACTTGCCGTCGCTCGTGCATGAGACGCCGTTGAACTGAGAGACGTAGACGCTCCCGAGCTGGCCCGGATGCGTGAGGTAGACGTTCGCGAGCCCCGCCGCACCGGCGGTGAAGGAGTCGCCCGCGAAACCGCCCGGCGCGCCCAGCTGCACATACCCCGATTGCGGCGGCGTCAGCGGCTGGAGGTAACCGTTGGTGCCGTACCCCGTGGGATCGAGCGCCGCCAGCGTGTTGAGCATCACCGGATCGACGCGTTGGGCATATCCCTGGAAGTCTGTCTCGCCAAAAAGCGTCCCGGCGATCGAGATGCCTCTCCCGAACGGCTGAAGCGGAAGCGCTCCCGGGTCGTGGGCGCCGCTCGGCGGCGTGAACGCGAGGCCGGTAAGCGAGCCTCGCAGATTGTCGAGCAGCCCGCCGCGCAACTGGAGGTTCGTGAGAGGACCCGCCTGATCAATAGTGACCTTCAGCGTGGGGGAGACGTCGGTATGCACGCCCTGGCCGAACGCGCCCCCGAACTCGTAGGAAAGAAGGCGAATCGGCATCTCCAACGAGATGTTCGGCGTGGCGCGGTAGCCCAGCGCAAACTCGTCGTCGGTACGCACCAGATCGCCGGGCTGATTCTCCGTTGCGAATGGATCGTTCGTAGCATCGGTTTGCAGGAACGCCGTCACGAAGGGGTCTGCCGGCGCTGCCTGCCCCGGCTGCACGACGGTGCCGAAAGGCGTCGTCTGAGGCGCTCCCGTCGTATTGACGATAGTGAGCGGGAAGACGTCGCGCCGGCGCGCCGAGGCCTGCTGTGCGAACGTGCCGTGCACATAGAGGCCCTGCGCGAAGGCGGTACGGCGGTCGAGCGAGGCGAGGCGGTCCTCGAGATCCGTGGTGCGCACGCCGAGGGCATCCAACTCGTCTTTCAAGGCGAACGTCAGATCTTGGA
Organism: bacterium; assembly: GCA_004298665.1. Taxonomy (GTDB): domain Bacteria; phylum Vulcanimicrobiota; class Vulcanimicrobiia; order Vulcanimicrobiales; family SCRA01; genus SCRA01. The sequence goes on from SCQY01000176.1 coordinate 28,396, forward strand.
GCGTCTGGAGATCCTTGCGCGAGGCGCCGTGAGCGCGCACGTAGTCGACCGCCTTAGCGACCGCCTGCGCCATCTCGTAGCGTGTGAGGGGGCGCTCTCCCCGGAACGTGCCGTCGGGATAGCCCTGCACGATGCCGTCGGCGTTGAGCTGCGCCACGGCGTGCGCCGCCCAGAAACTGGTGGGAACGTCGGCCAGCGGCGATGCGGCTGCGGGACGCACGAAACCCCACACGGCCCCCAGGATCAGGGCCGCGCCCAGTAGCGACCCTACCAGACGCCTCATCGTAGCCTCCAACGCGACGGGCCTTCGAGGCGGCCGGCGCGTTCGACCTAGAGAACGAACAGTCGTTTTAGGCGCCCTACGCCTCGACTCCTCTGATCAAGGAATCGGCAGGCGATGACCGCGGCCGCATACGCATCGAGAGGTTCGGGGGGAAAGAGCATCCCCCGCGGGATCAGGCGGCACAGGCCGCGAGGCGGGTGGAGGCGCCAGTAGAGGCCGCGGGCCTCGAACGAGGAGCGGCGTTCGTCGACCAGATGCAGCGGCAGCTCTGCAGGGAGCGCCGCCCGCAGAGCCGCCTCGACCGCCTTGCGCCCCGTCAGTCCGCCCAGCGCCACGGCATCCACCCCGTGACTGTTCACCAGCTCCGCCGCCCGCGAGGCGGTCGCCTCGAGCGGGGCCACCTCCAGAGCCAGCGGAGGCCCCGACTCGTCGACGACGGCCAGGCCGACTTTCCTCGTGCCGGGATCGACGCCCAGGATCCGCATCACGGATGCCTGTTCGTCATTTCGCGCTCTCGAGTTGGAGTTCGATGACCAGCGGGCCGATGGCGCGCACGTTGGCGCCGGTGCGCGCAATCAAACGGTACTTGCCGTGAGCCCGCGAGAGCTCGTGCTGCACCGCCTGCAGATTGCTGGGGTTGCCGAAGGGCTCCGACGTATATGCCGGCATGCCACGGTCGGTTGCGGCTTGCTGGGTGAGCGCGAGCAGGTAGCCGATGTTCGGCACCGAGCCGCCGGGAACGTTGATGGACGCGATCTCCTGACCCTTGGCGAACAGCTGGCGATTGCAGGCGATGTTCAAACTGATGGCGATCTTGTCGCCGCGGAAGAGGTTGTGCGCCGCCACGGGAAAGACGATGCCCGAGGCCGGAGCGCATGTCTTGCGGATGAACGAAGCTGCTTCGTTGAACTTATGGTCGTGCTCGGCATCGTCGAGCGGTTTGTCATATGGCCGCAGACCCAACGGCACCCAAACGCGATCGGCCTCCTTCACCGCGTTCGTGAAGATCGTCTTCACTTCGTCGTGAATGTGCGCCAGGGCCTGATTGGAATTGACGACGGCATAGGTCGGCGTGATCGGCTGCTGGTTACCCTGGATCAAATTCTCGTTCTGCGTGCGCGCCAGTTCCTGCTCACGTTCCTGGACCTGCTTCTGCAGGGAGGCCACCTGTGCGTTCAGCTCGCCCAGGCGGAAGAATGCGGTGCGCGCGTAGTGCGAGGCGGCGAGCAAGGCCAGGGTCACGCCGAGAGCGATCAGCATGCCGAATCCGACCGCTACGATGGTCGACGTGTGCTTGGGACGCAAACCGAACAGACTCAGACGCCTGCGCCCCACTTGGTGCCCGACGCGGTCGCCGATGAAGGCAATCGCCCCCGCCAGCACCACGATGAAGGCGATGCGCGAGACGCCGAGGAGCGTCTCCATCAGACGCTCCCCGCACGGCGCAGCATGCCCGCACCGAATATCGTGAAGATCACGTTGGGAGCCCACGCCGCCGGCAGGGCTAGCGCCGCCGCGGCCGAGCCGATCGACAAGAAGACCGTCGAGACCACGTAGTATGCGAAGACGATGGCGACGGCGATCCCGAACCCCAGTCCGGAGCCCCCGCCGCGCACGGGACGCAGGCCGAAGGGGATGGCGATCAGCGCGAAGACAAAGGCGGCAAACGGGCGTGCCAGCTTCGACTGATACGTTGCGGCGTAGGAACGCATCGCCGGCACCGTCAGGTGCCCGTCGTGGATCACGCGCATGATCTCGCTGCGGCTCATCTCCTCGGGGTTGTTCGACCGTACCCGCTCGATGAACTGCGCCGGGCGCTCACCTAGATCGACCCGCATCGAGGGAAAGCTGCTGATGGTCGGCCCATCGGCATCGAAACGGTACACGGAGGCGTTCTGGAAGATCCACGCATCGACTTGGAACTGCGCGTGGTCGGCGACGACGATCTGCGCCGGATGTCCGGTTCGATCGTACTGGATCACGGTGACGTGGTCGAGCGTCTGTGAGGAGGGCTGGAAGGCCGAGGCCGCCGTCACTTGGCGCCCGCCGCCCGGCAGATCCTGCGAAGTGACCAGACTCTGCGGGATCGCCGCGGCATGCTTGATCACTTCCTCGCGCACGTAGACGGCGCGGTCCTGCGAGATCGGCGCCACCGCCTCTTGCAGGAAGAGCGAGACGAACGAGGCCAGCGCTCCCACCACCAGCAGCGGCGCGGCGATGCGATAGAGCGAGATGCCCCCGGCTTTCATCGCCGTGATCTCGCTATCGCCGGAGAGGCGCTGCGTGGCCAGCAGAACGCCGAGCAGCAGCGCCATCGGAATCACCAGCACGATGATCCCGGGGAGCTGGAGCACGAAGTATGCCACCGCCGCGAGCAGCGGCGCATGCTCCTCGGAGACCAGCTTGGCGATGTTGAGGATCTGCGTGATGACGAAGATCAACGTAAAGGCCGAGAGCCCGAAGAGCATTGGCGGACCGAGTTCGCTGACGAGGTAGCGGTCGAGCGTCTTCACAGACGGAAGCCTTCGCCCAAGTAGAACTTTCGCGCGATGGCGCTTTCGGCCACGTCGTGTGCGGTGCCGGCGACTTCGATGCGTCCGTTGTTGAGGATGTACGCGCGATCGACGATCGCCAGCGTTTCGCGCACTTGATGATCGGTGATCAGGATGCCCAAACCGCGATCGCGCAATTGACGGATCATCTGCTGGATGTCGGCCACCGCGATGGGGTCGATGCCGCTGAAAGGCTCGTCCAGCAGCAGGAACGATGGCTCGATGGCCAATGCACGCGCGATCTCCACGCGCCGCTTCTCGCCGCCGGAGAGCGCATCGGCCCGAATGTCCGCCAGGCGCAGGAGGCCGAACTCCTCAAGCAGCTCGGGGAGGCGGCGCTCCTGCTCCTCGCGCGGCACACCGTTCATCTCCCAGATCAAACGAATGTTGTCGGCCACCGAGAGCCGCCGGAAGATGGACGTCTCCTGCGCAAGATAGCCGATGCCGCTGCGCGCCCGCCAATGCATCGGCGAATGTGAGAGATCGATCACTTCGTCGTCGGTGCGCAGCGTGACGTTGCCGGCGTTGGGCTTGACGAGCCCTACCACCATGTAGAATGTGGTGGTCTTCCCAGCGCCATTGGGGCCCAGCAGGCCGACCACCTCGCTAACGTTGACGTCGAGCGAGACGCCGTCGACCACCGTGCGCTGCCCGTAGCGCTTGACCAAGTCCCGCAGTTCGATGGTACTCAACGTCTACTTCCGATGCTCACGGCGATACCGTCACCTGCTCGAGGCGGAGGTCGCTTTCGAGGTGTCCGCCGGTCAGCACGTCGTTTCCCGAGCGCATGCGGACATCCCCGTCGCCGGTCACATGGTCGGTCATCGAGTGATACACCATGCGGCGACAGGAGAGGGCTACGCCATCATCGCTGACGGCATGGACGCCGCCATCCATCGTCACCGTCTGGGTGTTGTGGTCGACCAGCGCGGCCGGCGCGTCGACTGTCAAGGTTCGCGCGCCGCGATAGAAGATCACGTGCGCTTGACGGAAGCGCGCGCGACGGCGCGCGTTATCGTAGAGCGCCGAGCGCGCCTCCAAGCGGTAACGCTTGGAGCCGTCGGTGCGGAAGCTCTCGATCACCACGGGCGCCTTGACGCTCCCCTGCGCGCTCACGCGCAGAGGAGGGAAGGTCGCAACGGTAACTGGGGGTGCGGACGTAGCCGCTGCCGGCGAGGGCGGCGCAGGGGCCGAGGGGTGGCAGCCGGCAAGCAGCAGCAATACCGCGAGGGTGTACCCACGGCGGAGGCGATCGCTCATCGGGAGCCCTCTTCAAGCACGCCCAAAGCCACCCCCATGAAGGGAAACCAGAGCGCAACGAAGACCACCGTCACGAGGTCGACCGTTCCCTGCACCCACGTCCCCACCAAACCCATCGCGATTGCCAGCGCCATGCCCCGCGCGCGTTCGCCGCAGGCAGCCAGACCCCCGCGCAACCGCTCGACGAAGCGCCACCAGAGGGCCACATAGACGGCCAGCCCGAGCAGGCCGCCGTCCGTGGCCACGGAGAGCAGCACGTCGTGGGCGTGGACGATCTGCGGATAGCCGTCGGGGGGGCGCAGAGAAGGGTAGATCCGCCAAAACGTCACCGCCCCGGTGCCCAGCAGCGGCGCGGCCTCGACGGCGCGCATTCCCGCTCGCCACGCCGCCAAGCGCGTGTAGTCCTCGTCTGGATTATGGTGGCTCTCTCCAACCAGCGCGAACGCCAGCACTCCCGCCAGCAGCACCCCCACCACCGCCAAGCGGCCGCGCCCGCGCAACAGGATCACGCCGCCGCAGACGGCGGCCACGATAGCGCCGATCCAAGCGGCACGCGAGAAGCTTGCGCCCACGGCCGCCAGACCGAGGAAGCCGGCGGCCCAGCCCAGACCGCGCGCAGCGGGGAGCCGCGCGAAACATGCCGCACCGAAACCCACGGCGGCCAGCATCATGGCGAAGCCCGCCAACTCGCCGGGATGGAGAAAGGTACCCACGGCGCGCCCGTGAGCGAGCGACACGAGGGCGGTTGGACGCTGAAGGACCGCCAGAACGAGCGCGAGGGCAGCGGCCACGCAACCCATCGCGAGGTACGGCACCAGGAAGGCTCGCTCGCCGTTGCCTTCGCGGCAGGCGTGGTAGGCAACGACGTGCGCGATCGCCGTCGAGCCGAGCAGCACGAGCATGAAGAGGCTGCCCAGCGGATCGAAGCCGAGCAGCGCGGAGAGTATCCAACATGCGAAGAGGAGCGCAAAGGGTTTGTCCAGCGGGCTGCGCAGGCGCCGCAGCACCCCCGGTGCCGTCGTCACCAGCAGCACGCCATAGACGAGCGCAAGCGCCACCACGACGGGGCGAGGAACGATGTTGAGGCCGGCGGGCGTCAAGGCCTCAAGCGTGATCAGCGATGGGAAGAGGGGAAAGCCCAAGGCGAAGACGGCCAGGGCGAAGCGCTGATACGGGGTCGTCGTCACGGGCGGCCCGCGAGTGCTGTCGCGACGCCGTCGGCGATCGCCGCCGCGCCTCCAGGACCACCCATCCGCTCGCGGCCGATCGCCTCCATATGCCTGCGGCGCGGCTCGTCATCGAGCAGACGCCGCAGTTCCGCGAGGGCGCGCGCCTCGTCTTTCTCCACCACCATCAGGGCGTCGCCGAGCAGCCGCTGCTGGCGCATCCGGTACCAGCCGGTGCGGTGGGCACCACCGGGCTCGAAGGCGACGACGGGAACACCCGCCCCGGCGGCCTGCTCGTTGGCGGTGCCCGCCTGCCCTAGCGCGAGCAGCGCGCCCGCGCCGCCCAGCGCGGAAGGGCGCAACAGCGCGCCGATGCGCCCGCGCCATCCCACCAGACGAACGTCTCCGTCCCGCGCGTCGAAGGCGTAACCATCGCGCGCGCCCACGCTCCAGCCGTCGTTCTTCAGCGATGCCACGACACGATTGCGGTCGATCGTCCCGGCGATGGAGAGCAGCGCGGGAAGATCGCGACCCGCGCACAGGCGGCGCGCCACGCGGGTCAGAAAACGGGCGTCGTCGTAAGCGGCTTCGCGCGAGCCCGGAAGCAGCACGATCCACGGCGGCGTCATTCCCGGCGGCGGCGTTCCCTCGAGCATATCCATCATCACGTTACCGGGAGCCGCGGCTGCCACGCCTCGCGCACGCAGGCTCTGCGCCGTCGGCTGATCGCGAACGTAGACGCCGGCGATTCCGCGCAACATGCACGCCTCGAACAATCCATAAGGCGCCACGCGCACACTCTTGGCCGTGCCCACGAAGAACGTCGGCAGCCTGCTCGCGCGTGCCATGGCGCAGCAGTACGCGTCGCCGACGGAGATCGCAGCAGCGTAGCGCTTCGAGGCCTCGCGCAGGAAGCGCAGCTGCGCGCCCACGAGCGCGGCCAGCCCGGCACGCAGATCGCGCGCCAAGTTGGCCACGTTTCCGAAGGCGACGATTCCCCCCGAGGGCATGGCAGCACGCGGTCCAACCAGCGGCGCGGAATCGAAAACTTCACTGGGTCCCTGTCCAACCAGCGGGAAGAGCTCGGGCAGCAAGTCTCGCGCGCGCAATTCGCGTGCCAGGCGCAAGGCGATGGCGTCCTCGCCGTGGCCGTTGCTGACCATGAGCACGCGCTTCACGGCGCGCTCTCCTCGAGCAGCGGCACCAGCTCGCTGCGCAGCACGCGCGGGCGCCCGGCAGCGAAGTCGAGCTCCGTACGGGAGACGAAGCGCGCATACGGCCCGGCATGAACGATGGGAACTTCGCCCACCCACTCCGGTTCGTGCAAGGTGGTGTGGCTGTGGCCGCCGAGGATCAGATCGATGCGCGGCGCGCGGCGCGCGACCTCGCGGTCGACGCGCAATCCCAGATGCGACAGAGCGATGACCGCATAAGGCCGTCCCGCGTAGCGCGGCGGAGGCTGCGCGGCAGCGAACTCCTCGGCAACCACGCACGGATCGAGGAAGCGCCAGCCGAAGATGCGCTCGTAGAACGAATGCGTGCGGTACTGCGGAACCAGCAGGCCGAAGAGATGCACAAGCTCGCCCGCCGGGCCATCCAACCAGAGATCGCGTACGAACGGAAGCTCGCGCCCGCGCACGTCGAGCAGGTTGCTGCAGATCAGGGGATGGTGCATCTGCGCCGCGCGGCCGCGCACGCATCCGAAGAGGTAGTGGAATTCGCGGTTTCCCATGGCTTGCGCCGCGTAACCAGCACGATCGACTTCGGCGATGATCGGCTCGCTGCGATGGTAGACCGTCTGGCTGCCGCGCAGCGAGTCCCCGCAGTCGAGCAGGAGTCCCGGCTCGGCAGACGTCAGCGCGCGCAGCCGTTCGACGAAGCCGCCGTGATCGTGGATGTCGCTGGTATGCCAAAGGATCACGCGATCATCGTCCGCACGAACGCAGCGATGTCGTCGAGTGTCTGCGACGTCCCCAGCAGCGCGCGCATCCGCCGGAAGTCCTCACGCATGCGCTCGCTCCGCTCGCCGGCGAAAAACGGAGCGACCGCCGTTGCCAGGGCTTGGGGCGTCGCCGCTTCCTGCAAGCGCTCGGGCAGAATCTCTTCGCCGCAGATCAAGTTCGGCAGCGTGATGAAGCGTCCATGGTAGACGCGCCGCCCGATGCGCGCCTGCGCCTCGGAGAGCACGTACAGCGCTGCGCACGGCACGCCCATCAGCGCAGCTTCGAGCACGGCCGTGCCGCTGGCGATGAGCGCCGCGTCGGCCTGCAGCAGCGCTGCTTGCGCACCCCGCATCACTTCCAGCCCCGCGGCCTCCGCCGAAGCGCGCATGCGGGCCGCGGCGTCGTCGTCGTGCGCGGCGAGCACCGCGCGCAGTCGCGGACGATCGCGGCGCAGGATCGTGGTGGCTTCGAGCAGACGCGGCATATGGAATCGCAGCTCCTGCGGCCGGCTCCCCGGGAGCAACGCAAGCGTTCCGGCATCGGGCGCCGGCGCGGGCCGCGGGGGGCGCTCCTGGATTACCGAGGCCAGCGGATGGCCGAAATAGGCCGGCTCGATGCCGAGCGAACGATAGAAGTCGCGCTGATGAGCGAAGGGCACGATCGGCTGCGCCGTGCGCGCTACTTCACGCGCTGTTTTCTCACGATCGAGCCAGGCCGAAGGCGGAAAGTAGTATGCGATGCGCCCGCTGTAGCCAAGGCGCCGCAGACTCTGCGCCAGACGCAGATTGAACGCGCCGAAGTCCACCAGCAGCACGAGATCGACGGGATCGCGCACCAAGGCGAGCGTCTCCAGCCACATAATGGCCAGCAGTTTGGGGATCTTAGCCAGCGCCGAGAGCGGGCCCATGCTGGCCCAGCCGCTGTTGTCGCGCCGTATGCGCACGCCTGCGGCACGCAGGCGCCTCCCGCCGATGCCGCTCACGGTGAGATCCGGCACGGCCCGCGCGATACGCTCGAGAAGGAGCGCCGCCTGCAGCTCGCCCGAAGCCTCGCCGCACGAGACATAGATGCTCGGTGCGGTGGAGCTCACTTCAAGATGCCGCGCTTCGATTCAGCGGAGAGAAACTCGAGGAGCTCCCGGCCCTCCGGCGTCTCCACCTTGTCCACCAGCACGGTCAGCGCTTGCGAGAGATTACGGTTGGAGCGATAGAGGATCTTGTACGCGTCCTTCAGCTCCGCCTGGGCCTGCGCGCTCACGCCGGCACGCTGGAGTCCGATCTTGTTGAGCCCGAAGATACCCGCGGGGCTTCCATCGCAGAGGAAGAACGGCGGCACGTCGCGCGCGAGCTTGGTCGCTCCCCCTACCATCGCCAGACGCCCGATGCGCACGAACTGATGCACGCCGGCTTGCCCGCCGATCGTCACGTTGTCCTCGAGCACGCAATGGCCGGCCAGCTGCGCGAGGTTCGACATGGTCACCCCGTTGCCGAGCCGGCTGTTGTGGGAGACGTGGGTGTAGGCCAACAACCAGCAATCGTCGCCCACCGCCGTGCTCGCGCCTTCCCCGGTTGCGCGATTGATCGTGACGTACTCGCGAATCACGCAGCGATCACCGACGCGCACGAACGAGACCTCGCTCGGCTCCGCCTTCTTGTCCTGCGAAGGGCCGCCGATCGCGGCGTAGGGGTGGATCGTGCAATCTTCGCCGATCGTCGTATGCCCGTTGATCACGCAGTAGGCGAGCAGCTTGGTATTGCGGCCGATAGTAACGTGCTCGCCGACCAGGCAAAAAGGGCCGATGTCGACACCGGGCCCCAGGGCGGCGCCCGGATGCACGATAGCGGTGGGGTGAATCATGATCGTGGCGTTCGTTCCCAAGGTCGCTAAATGTGTAGGATCGCAGCGTCCATACGATTGAGACGCTGCTCGTCGGCGATGGAGAACATCAACTCCGCGGAAACCACTAATTTACCCTCGACTTTCGCTGATGCGCTCACTTTGCCGATGTGCTTACGAGTCCAGAGAACTTCCGCCTCCATCCATAATTGGTCGCCGGGAATCACGGGGCGGCGAAATTTGACTTTGTCGATGCCCGCGAGATAGGCCACCTTACGCATGAACTCACCGGGCATCAACATCGTCGTTCCGCCTAGTTGAGCCATCGCTTCGATCATCAGCACGCCAGGCATCACGGGGTTCCCGGGAAAGTGGCCTTGAAAGTAAGGCTCGTTGAGCGTGACGTTCTTGTAGCCCAGCGCGCGCTTGTACGGCTCCAGCTCTACGATACGATCGATCAAGAGAAACGGATAGCGGTGCGGCAGGACGTCCATGATCTGCCGCGCGTCCAGCGAAACGGATCCTGGCCCGTTATGGGTAAGCAATAGCCGAGTCCCCCGACGTCAACGTGTGACGCAGGTCCGCCACGGCCACTGCGTGGAGCCTGTGTCCGCTCTTGAACGAGACGATCTCGCATTGTGGGTACGCGCCGAGCAAAGCGAAATCTCCGACGAGATCGAGCACCTTGTGGCGTACCGCCTCGTTCTCGAAACGCAGCTCATTGACCGGCCCGTTCTCGTCGTAGACCACGGCATTGTCCAGCGAACCGCCGCGCGCGAGGCCACGCGCGAGCAGCGCCTCGACTTCGTGCAGCCAGCCGAAAGTCCGCGCCGGCGCGATCTCACGCAGGTATGCCTTGGGCGTGATCTCGCCCGCGAAGTACTGCGAGCCTACGGGCTGCTCGAAGTCGACGGTGAAACGGATGCGAAAGCTGGATGCCGGCAGCACGATCAGCAGACGGTCGCCGTCGCGGTAGTACGACGGCGCGATCGCTACGAAGCGCCGGCGCGGCGCACTCTGCGTCACCAGGCCCGCCCCGGCGATCGCTTCCGCGAAGAGCGCAGCCGATCCATCCATGACGGGGATCTCGCCACCTTCGACGGTGATCGCAACGTTGTCGAGGCCCATCCCGAGAATCGCCGAGAGCAGATGCTCCACGGTGGAGATCGTGCGGCCTCCGACGTCGATGGTCGTGGCCCGCACCGTCTCGGCCACCAGATCGGAGGTCAACGGGCGAAAGGGGTCCTCACCGGACCGGATCGACAGCCCCGAACCCTGCACGGCGGGCATGAGGGAGACCCGTGCACGGCCGCCCGTGTGAAGGCCGACGCCTTCGAAGGTCACCTCCCGCTGGAGGGTGGTCTGGTACTGCTGAGACACTGGGGCCCTTCCTCTATTCTTCTCGCCCGGCGCCGCTCGGCCGCTCGTGCGGCACAGAGGAAGACGCGCTCTCGAGCGCGCGAACGCGGTCCAACAACTTTGGCAGTTGGCGAAGGAGGACCTGCCGCTGCAGCTCCGCGCGCTGCTCGATCGCGGGGCTTCCGCCGTAGATGCCGGGCATCGTGATATCTTTCCAAACGCCGCTCTTGCCGACCAGCGCCACGCGATCGCCGATGCGCACATGTCCCTTGGTGCCAACCTGCCCTCCCATGCGCACATAATCGCCGACGACGGTGGTTCCGGCAAGGCCCGTCAGCGCCGCGATGCCAACGTGGCGCCCCAGCTCGCAGTTGTGGGCCACCTGCACGAGGTTGTCGATCTTCGTGCCTTCGCCGATCACCGTGGAGCCGGTCTGTGCACGATCGATGCAGGCATTGGCGCCGATCTCGACACGGTCGCCCAATACGACGTTGCCGACCTGGGGAATCTTCACGTAACGGCCGTCGATGAAGGCGTAGCCGAAGCCGTCGGAGCCGACGACGGCCGCTGCCTGCAGGACGACATCATCGCCGGCCACGCAGTCATCGAGCAGCAGCGCGCGCGGATGAAGGAGGCAGTGGCGCCCCACGCGCGCGCGCGCGCCGACTTGGGCGCCCGCCAGCAGAACGCTCTCGTCGCCGATCTGCGCGCCCTCTCCCACCACGCACGTCGGGCCGATCCACACCCGCTGGCCCAAGCGCGCGCTGGGATCGACCACGGCGCTGGGATGAACGAAGGGACCGGCGGGGCGCGGCGGCTCGAGGCGACCGAGAACGCGTGCCAGGGCGCCGCGCGCGTCCGCGACGATGAGGAGATTGCGCCCGGGATACTGCTGAGCGGCCCCTTCGACGCTGGTGAGCACGGCGCCGGCCTTGCTCTCCATAGCGGCTTTGAGGTAACGCTCGTCAACGGCGAAGGTCAGGCTGGCGGGGCCGGCTTCCTCGACGGCATCGACACGCTCGACGGCGAAGTTCGGATCACCGACGAGGCGTGCGCCGAGGGCTTCGGCGAGCATGGCGAGCGTCCCGATCATTGTGGCGTTACCCTTTCCGTGATCTTTAAGATCGTTTCGACTTCCCTGGTCACGTCGACGCCGCCGTACGCACGCCCCTCGCGGGTCACGACCAGCCGGTAGCCGTGGCGCCGCGCTACTTCCGCGGCAGCGGCGCGCACTTCGCGCGTGAGCTCACTCTCGTAGCGGCCGTACAGGGCCTGAACGCGGGCCACTTCGGCGGCTTTCTCCGCTTGGCTCATCTTGCCGTTCTCGATGCCTTGGAGATCGCTGTAGAGCTGATTCTGGTCGTTGATGAACTTCGGCCAGTTGGCGCTGATGCGCTGCGTATCGACGTAGGCGATGTCGGCGCGGCGCTCGGCGCAGCCGCTCAACACCGCGCCGAGCGCCAGCAGAGTCAACGCGGCACGCAGCGCGGCATAGGCCTTCATGCGTGGCTCTTTTCCAAGTTCCGCTCGACGTCATCGGTCAGGTCGGCGCCGATACCCGCGGCGATCGCTCCGCTCAAGACGACCTTCAGACCGCGCTTCCGGCCGATGCTGCGGGCCGTCGACTCTACCTGGTCAACGATCTTTGCATAGAGCTGATCGCGATCGTGCTGCAAGCGCGCGATCTCCTTAGCCGTCTGCGCGTCAGCGGCGGCAGTGGCGCCGTGGAGCTCGGCATAGCGCGTCGAGAGCTGTTGGCGGGTCTTGTCGAAGCGGTCGAGCTCGCCTTGGGCATCGGCTTGATAACGGTTCAGGAAGTCCTGGTGAATCGACTCAACACGCGCGCGCAAAGACGGCGGCATCTTCGAGAGATCGAATCCGTCGAGCTGTTGACTCACCTGCGGCGCCAGTGCACGTACGTTCTTTTGAATGGCATCGCGCTCGAGGCCCGCGCGCTGCTCGAGCTTGGCATTGGTGTCATGGTGGACTTGTGCGGAATAGGCCTGCATCTTGCTCTGCACGTCGTCCTGCAGCTGGCTCTGGTACGCCTGCAGCGTCTTCTGGTCGCGATTACGCAGTTCGGCGACTTGATCGGCGTCGGCTTGATCCAGCGCCTGCAATTGATCTTCGAGCGCCTTACGCGCCGCGTCGTTGAGTGCGAGGTTCTGCAGTTTCATGCGCAGCTCCAAACGCTGCGGTGCCGATTTCTGCGCCAACTCTTGGGCTAGCTGCGCCTCGGCGGAGGAGAGGCCGTGCTCCTTGTCGCGATACTTGCGGTCGGCCTCGTCGGATAGACGTTTGGCGGCGGCCGCGAGCTGGGCGCGGTCTTGGGCGATCACTTGATTGCGGTATGCGTCGAACGACTGCTGGGCGCGTTGGTCGACTTCTTTGGCCTGGCGCTGGAAGTCGCTGGCCACGCCGCTCACGACGCCGGCACCGCCGCTGCCGCCGGGCGCCGCTCCGGCCGACTTCAACGCCGCGACGACGGCTTCACGCTCCTGCTGCTCGTAGCGCTGCTGCAGACGGCCCAGCTCCGCCTTCGCGTTCGCGGCGGCGGCGCTGAGACTGCGCTGAAGCTCCGCTTCGCGACGTGCCAACTCCGCCGCATCGATCGGCGGGGCGGGGACGCCTGCGCCCTGAAGCAGGGCAATCTCCTCATCGTATTGCTTGAGCTGAGCGTAGAGCGGATGGCGATGCACCGCATCCTCAACGCGCACGTAGCCCACGCCCGAGTAGCTCGGCCCTTGCGACGGCGTACCGCCGTTCTTCGCGCATGCGGCGAGCATCGCGGTCAATGCGATTGCGAGAAGTACGCGGCGCATCCTACTTGAGCGCGGAGACGACGTCTGCGGTGACGTCGGTTCCGCCATAGACGCGGCTGGCTTGGTCGACGACCAGCAGCAGGCCGCGCTTCTTGGCGACTGCGCTGATCACGTTCTGCGTCTCTTGGATGACCGGCCCCAGGAGCTGCTGCTGCTGCTGGTCGAGCTCGGCATAGGATCGCTTCAGGAGCACTCGCCGCTGGTCATCGCTCTTGGCTTGCGAGAGTTGCGCCTGGAGCCGCTTCTCCTCGTCTTGACGGTAGACGACGAAGCGGTCCTGGGCGGCCTTGATGCGCGGCGTCTGGTCGAGGGCCCCTTGATCGATGTAGCCGACGTTCGACGGCGGCGGCGTATTGACGGGAGTCACGGGGACACCGGGGCCCGAGACGAGCTCAACGACGTCCTTGGTGATGTCGAGGCCGCCGAAGAGGATGATGCGTTTGTCGACCACCACCGTAAGCGAGCGGTTCGCGGCGACCGAAGCGATGGCCGTTTGCGCGCGCGCGAAAAGCGGTCCGAAGAGCGCCTGCTGACGCTGAGCGATGCGTTGCTGAAAGTCCTGCTGAACGCGCTGTTGGTCGGCGGAAGACTTCACCGTCTTCATCTGTGCTTCGAACGACTGCTCGAGCGACTGCCGCTCGTCGTTGAACTGCTTCTGCGCGCTCTCGAATGCCGGGAGGCGGCCGATCGCCGCCTCGTCAACATAGCCGATGTCCGAGACGTCGGAGCCGAGCGCGGCGGGCGCCGCGACGAGGCATGCCAGCAGGCCGAGCGTCCCCGCCAACGTCTTGATCGTGGGTGTCACCCGCTTAGAACTTCTGTCCAATCGCGAAGCTCACGTGGCCGCCGTTCTGCCCAACGGCGAAGTCGAGGCGGATCGTATGCAGCCCGAGTTGTGGGAGATCGAAGCGGACGCCGAAGCCCACGTCGCTGTGGAACTGGTAGTTGGCCAACGGTGAAGGCACGAGGGAGTTGCCGGCAAACTGCTCGGCGCCCCGCAGCCGCACCCCGCCCGACTCGGCGAAGAGCGCGCCCATGACTTTGCGCTCGTGTGAGAGCGGGAAGCGAAGCTCGGCCTGCCCCAGGAGGAGATCGGTTCCGTAGAATACGTCGGTATATCCGGAGAGCTCTTGCTCACCCAACGTATAGACGGCGCTGGGCGGTATGGCCCCCGTCGATGTGGCGTACTGGCCATGGAGGCCGAAGGTCGATCCCTTCAGGATGGGCCAGAACTTCTTGGAGTCGAGAATCGTCTTGGTGTAATCGAAATCCGAGCCCAGCGATTTGTTGGAGACTTCGAAGGAGAGCGAGTTATTCCAACCCAGCCGCGGATTGAAGATGTCGTCACGCGTATCTTGCGTCAACCCCAGCGACACCGAATGCAAGTTCGACGGCTGCGTCCCCGAGACCGAGGCGATCGAGGGGATAGTATTCGCGTAGATCGACGTCGTCGTCCCCGTGCTGGGCAAGATGTTGGACTGGTTGGGCGTGGTGGGCAGACTCAGCACGGTAGGATTGTTGATCAGCGTGTAGCCGCCGGGCGCCGTGAAGGATGCGAAGACGCGCTGCAGATTCAAGCCGGCGGTACCGCGGACATAGTCGCTGAAGCGGCGGCCGAGCGAGAACGAGAAGCCCGCGGTCCGCGAATCGTAGTTGGCCACGGGGCCGGCCACGGCACCCTGCCCGGAATACTGCTGGTAGATGGAAACGGGAGTCGAGGTCGGCATCGGCAGCGGGGTCCCGGCCGGGGCGGGCGTGGGGTTGGCCACCGCGTAGACCGGATACAGATTGGTCTGCACGTTGTTGAAAACCGAAGCGCCGAAACTGTACTTCTCCAGTTTCGGCGAGCTGCCCAAGTAGGGCATGGTCATCGACGCCGAGATCAGCGAGAGGCGCGCGCCGCGCTGGAACTGCACCGACGCGCCGTTGCCCGTGCCGTTGATATTGTTCTGCGAGTACCCGATGTTGCCGACCAGGCCCTCGCCGTTCGCGCCGCCGGAGTAACCGACGCCCGCGATCGCCTGCCCCGTGCGTTCTTCGGTGATCTTCCAAACCAACGTCACTGCTTGCGGCTTGGTCGTGTCGGGGCCGGGCTTGGCGGTGACGTCAACCTTGGAAAAGAAGCCCGTATTATTGAGGCGCTCGTAGTCTCGGCGCAGCGCGCTTTGCGTGATGACCATACCGGGGCGCAGGCGCAGCTCGCGGCGGATCACGTAGTCGCGAGTCTTGTTGTTGCCTGTGATCTCAATGGCCGCCACGCGCGCCACGTCGACCTCGTACTTCACGTCGGCGGTCCCAGCGTTGAGGTCGACGGTCGAAGGATCGATACCGCCCTGGCAAAAACCGCGCTCGAGGTCCAACGTGTCGAAGTACTTGCCGACCGCGTCGCAGTCTTGATTCTCCAGCTCCTGCGACCAGGTAACCCCAGGTTTGGTCTCGAGCTTCGAGGCGATGAGAGCCGCCGGCACGATGGTGTCGCCGGATACCGTCACGCTCTTCACGACCAGCCCTTCCTGGATATCCAAGGAGATCTGCCCCGTCTTCGCGTCGAGATTGAGGTTCTTCACGTGGGTGGGCAGCTGGCCGCCGTAGCCGATCTTATCGTAGTACGAGTTGATCTTGAGAACGTCTTCATGGAACGTATTCTGGTTGAAGACTTGGCCGGGGGCCGTGTCCATCAAGGCCAACAGCGTATCGGACGGCACGTGCGTGTTGCCGTCGAAAACGATCTTCGTGACGACGGGATTCTCGACGACGCGGAACGTGATGGCGACGCCGGTGGGACGCTGCGTGACCAACGGCGGAAGTACGTCGGTGAAGTAGCCCAATTGGAAGATGGCTTGATTGTCGGCCGTGAGCTGCTTTTGATCCAGCGGCTCGCCCGCCTTGGTCTGTACGGTCGCGAGAATCTTCTCACTGGAAACGTGGGCGTTCCCCGTTACGGAGACGGCGACGACGGTTGGTCCTGCGGCGGTCGCGGGCAAACCTCCGAAGATCGAAGCCACGAGAGCCAGGATCACGAACGCGACGACGGCGCGCTTCGCGCGAGATTGCATACGGCAAGTACCTTCCTCTGAACATGGTCGACCACTCGTGAACGCATGTGGCGTCCGAGCGTCTCACCGGCGGGCCCAAGCGCGTGCTGGTTCGTCTTTCGACCGGATCGGCCTCCTTCGACGTGTGCGCTTGCTCACGGGAAGAGGCGGCGTATCGAGACCGCCCAACCCTTCGTTCCGACGATGGGCTCGCCGGGGCGAAGGTACGGGTTGGTCGCGTTGCTGGTAAGCTGACTCTGCAGCGAGCTGGCTCCCTGCTGAAAGACTTGCAGGTTGAGCGACGTGTTGTCCGAGGGGAAGTAGTCGAAGCCGATGCTCTGCCGCGTGGGGATGGAGAACGATTCGCGATAGTTGAACGAAACGCGGTCGGTGAGCGCCTTGCTCACGTCGATCGCCAAGGCCCCGCCGTACTCCAGCGCCAGCCCGAGATCCTGGAGGCCCAGTGCGCCGCCCAGCGGGGCCAGCAGCGCGCGTCCAAACTGCGCGTTGAGAATGCTCAGGGCCTCGCCGCTGACGTCGAAGCCGCCGTTGGCGGCGGGAACCAGAACGCCGGGCGGCAGGAAAGCGCTCTGCATGCCGGGCGCCCCGCGCAGCACGGGGAGGGCGCCGCCGGGCTGGCTAGCGGGGTTGCCGTTGCCCTGCCCCGGCCTGAGACCCTGCCCGGTGAAGGCAGGTACGTCCAGCAGCAGTGCCAGCAGCTGCTGGCGGTCATAGGGGCGATCCGACGAGAAGTCGACGCTGAGGTTGGTGACCGGCCCGGTGGCGTGGAGCGTCACCGGCACCGAGGGGCTCACGTTGGTGATCCGCGTGTTAGCGGTTGCCGTGATGTACGGGATGGTTCCACTCTCGGGATCGAACGAAAGCGTAGCGCGATCGACACGGAAGAGGCGGTCGAAGTAGGAAATCGTTCCATTGGTGGACTGCAAGGAGGCGGCGAGCTTCGGATCGGCCAGCGTTCCCGTCAACCCCATGGTGCCCGTCGCCCCGATGTCTAGCACGCTGCCCTGGACCCGCACGTTCCTGCCGGCAGTCACGTGGAGATCAAGGCCCAGGCCGAACGGCGCGGCGCTCCCGAATGCCCCCGTCTCGACGCCATCGGCAGCGAACGTGTAGAGCCCGGAGAGCGGGAGTACGGCATTGCTCAGCGTGGCGTCCCCCGAGAGGGTCGGCTGTTTGGCACGCGTTGCCGCCAAGCCCAGCGAAGCGTCAAGCGTTCCCTGGCCGATCGCGGGGATATCGAGTCGCGCATGGCGCAGCCGCAGCTGCGCGTCGTAGGCAAGGGTTGCCCCCTTCGCGCCAGGGGTGATCTCCAGGCTGCCCTTGCCCTCGACGCTCCCGCCGCCGGCCTGGGCTCGTAGGCGATCGATGCTCATGTGCTGCCCGCCCAAGGTCAGCGTCGCCTCGCCCCCGGTGATCGGCGTGCGCTCGAAGGGGGCAACGAAGCGGCCGTCGCGCAACGTCACCTGCCCCGCGACCAGAGGATCGGCGAGCGTCCCCGCCACAGCCAAGCGGCCGTCGACGCGCCCGCTGAGCTCGCTGTGCGCGGGAAGGAAATTCGAAAGGTCGGAGAGATCGGCCCCATCGACGGTGAGATTGAGGCCCAGCGCGGAGCTTGGCGGCCCCAACTGGAGCGGGGAGAGCTCGAGCGGGAGACGTCCCGCTAGGGAAATCGTCCCCGTAGGCAGGCGGAGCTCACCGTTGCTCAGCTCCAGTTCGCGGCCCCGTAACGAGAGCTGCCCGAACGCTTCCCGAAAGGGAAGACGGCCGAGCGACCCGCCGGCCAAATCGAACCCGCCCGAGAGTGCCGGCTGCGCGACCGTTCCGCCGAAGCGCAGGTCGGCCTCGCCTGAGGCTTCGACGTCGTAAGAGCGCTTGAGCAGATCGAAGGCAACGCGACGCACGCTGGGGGTGCGCAGATGGACGCTCAGCGCGAGGCGGCCTGCCGGACCGATGCTGCCCGCCGCGGTGGCGGAGACGTTCTGCATCTCCAAGTCCGCATTGGCGATCCGCGTGGTTGCGAAGTTCGAGTCGAGCGAGAGCGCAAGACGATCGATGGAGAGCTTCGCCGCCACACCGTGGCGCAACTGCGCCGTGCCGATCAAACGCGCCTTCGGATAGCGCCCGTCGAGTTGCATATCGGCGTCGACGGCCCCGGCGAGCGGCTCGTAGATGCCCAGCGCCGGGAGCCACTTTGCCAGATCGAACGAGCTCAGCTTGCCGTGCACGTGGGAGTCGATGCGCTCGGCGTAGGCAAGCGGTGACGTGAAGGCGCCGCGCGGCAGCGTCGCCGCGCCTCGCAGCGCAAGCGTGCCGAGCGTGGCATCACCGACATCGATCGCACCGCTTACCACCGAGCGCTTCGCTTCGACGGCGGCATGCAGGCTGCCGAAGGGCAGCGTGCGCACGCGCACTCCTTGTAGCGCAACATCCGCGTGGCCGGAGAGATCGGCACCGACGCCGGAGGCGGAGAGATCGACGGAACCTTTTCCGCCGAGCATGTCGAATTCGTCGAACCAGTCGTTGAAGTCGGCGAGATCGACGGTGCGGCCGGCCACGGCGAAGTTGGGCGTTCCGTCAACCAGCCCGGCATCGAAACGGAGGTGCGAGCCTCCCACCTCGACGGCGCCGCCGTCGAGCGCGGCGCCGTGCGGCGACGCAACGACATGCGTCGTGAGGGCGGTGAACTCCATGCCATGCACGGATCCCACGTTCATGCGCATCGTTCCGTCGACGTGCGGATCGCTCGCTGACCCCGTGAGATGGAGGCGCGCTGCAACGTTGCCTTCGCCGTAGAGCGAGCCGTACCCAAAGCGCCGCAGCCACGGTGCGACGTCAAGCGCACGCACGTCGACGGCGAGATCCAGGCGCGGCGTGCGCAGGCCTACGCCGGCAACCGTGCCGGATGCTGCGGCCCACGTGCCGTCATAAGCGCCGCTGGCGCTCTCGAGCGTCACCCGACCGCCCGCCATCGCCAGGCGCGTACTTCCCGAAGCGTCCTCGCCAAAGAGGCTGCTTCCCACCAGCGCCACGCCGCCTTCAAAATCCAACGCACCTGCAGGGCCGGGACGCGCGCGCCCCACCAGCAGCAGACGTCCACGATCGAGCGGGACGCCCGCCCCCTTCAGCTGAGCTACCTGCACGTCGCGCGCTGTGATGTCGAGCGCGGCGCCGGGAGCGAAGCGCCCCGCGGCCGCCGAGGTTCCACCGGCGATGGCCGCCCCCGCCGCGTAGACGTTGGCGCCGCGATCGTCGATGCCCAGCGTGGCAAAGCCGCGCGTCACCGGTACATCGCGCACGTCGTCGGGACCGACGGCGTGCCCTTCGAGCTGGACGAGCGTGCGCTGCGGACGCAGGACGACGGAGAGCGTGCCGTCGACGGTTCCACGCGCCGGGGTATCGGCAATCAGAGGACGCGCGCCTGCAAGATCGGCGCGATAGGGACCGTGGAGCGCAAGCACATCGTGTAGTGCATCGAAGCCACCGGCCAAACGGGCCGAGCCCCACGGTCCGCGCGCGCTGCCATCGTAGATGGCGATCCGCGTGCCGGATCCGGCGAGGCTCGCGCCGGCCTGCGCGATGGACAGCGTCCCGATCTGCATGTTCCGGGCGCCGACGCTTCCGCTCATGGCCAAGTCGGAGAGCCTTCCCTCCATCGCTACACGTGCGTCGAGCCGCGTCTCCAGCGGCGGGATCTGCGGGAGGTCGAGTCCCGGCAGCGTGACGGAATGGGGCGGGTTGTGAATCACCGCGCCGTGCGCCGTGCTCCACATCGCCAGACGATGGCCGCGCTGCTCGATCTGCGCTCCCGTCCAGAGCACCGATCCGTCGGGGCGCACGACGTGCAGCGGTGCGAGCAGCAGGCGCTGCGCATCGTAGCTGACGGCGGCGAACGTCGAGCCGCCGGCACCCAGACCGCGCATGAAGGCATCGCCGGCGAACGTCAGATCGTCGCCCGAGATGCGGATCGCCCCCTCGATGCGCGGATTGGGCGCGAGCTGCGCAAAGTACGGCAGGCGCTCCGTGGCCGCGACGGCGTCGAGGGCCACGTCGGTCGTCACGTGCTCGCCCAGCGCGATCGAGCCGCCCAGCGCGATCGACATCGGCCCATAGTTCCCCAACAACGGCGCCAGCGTCACGGCGTCATGGTAATAGGTCGCGCGGCCGCGCAGATCGCGCAGCGGCAGCGCGCCGTAGTACGCTTGGGGCACGGCGGCCTGCGTGACGATCAACGGATCGCCGGTTTCGCCGATGAGCCGAACGTCCAGGCGCGCTTGGCCGCTCAGCGGCAGCCCGCCGGAGAACTTGAAGAGCTCACGGAGACGTTCGAGATCATCATTACCCTGGACGGCAAGATCGAGCTGCGGTGCGCCCCCCAGGAGCCCGAAGATGCCGCCTTCGACGTCGATGGGCGTGCCGCCGATCTCCCCACGCAGCGAGCGCGTAAGGAACCCGCTATCGAAGAGCAAGAGGCGGCCGTGAAGGCCCGCCACGGGCTGCCGCAGCGCAGCGATGCCGATGGTGCCGCCCTGCAGCTGCGCGGAACCAGCGAGATGGTATGCAGGCGTGCTTCCCGGCACGAGGCCGACGGCGAAGAGCGTGGCGTCGAGGTTGCTGACCGTGCCGCCGGCGAGCTGGAAGGACGGCGAGGCGATGAAGAAGTCGGCGAGATCGGCAATGGGCATGCGTGCAACGTGCCAATGCTGGATTGCATCGCCGCGGGCGTAGGAGAGCGAGCCGCGCGCCGCAACAGGGTAGGCGACGCCGCGGTCCACGACTTCGGCATGTGCGCTGAATGCGGCGTCACGCTGCTCGCCATCGGAGGTGATGCCGATCGCGATATGTCGGATGTCGATGCTGCGCGCCGTCCGCACGGCGTGCGCTGGATCACGCATCTCGAGCGTGCCGTCGTGAACGCGCATGCTGAACCAGAACGGAACACCGTTTGGAACGCTGCTTGGCGCGCCGCTGGGGCCGCCAGGGCCAGCTGCGGGAGCGCCGATATTCCAGTTGCCGTTCGCCAGCCGCTCTAAGCGAAAGAACGGCTTCTCGAGCGCAACGTCCACCAGGCCGAAACGGCGGCGCCGCCAGGCGCCCAAATCGTAGCGCAATTCCACGCGCGGAGCGCGGAAGATCTCCGGGCCCGCGCGGCTTCGCACCTCGACTCCGCTAGCCGTCAGATGGTCCCGGAAGATCCGCAGGTCCGCGAAATGCGTGCGCGTCCCCGTCGCCAGCGAAACCAGCAGACCCGCGGTCCTAGGCAGAAGCGGATGGGAGAACGCGACAGCGAGCAGCAGCGCGCATCCGGCGACCGTGCCAATGCCCCACGCCCAACGCTTGCGCTTCAGGGAAGCCACCTCACCGCGCCGATCGAATGCCCTTGGATCACCCGGCCTTGTTTCCGAGGGGCTTGCCCAACCTCCTCACGGAG
>SCQY01000177.1 GCA_004298665.1 bacterium
CAGCGCTTCGTCACGCGCGGGCGGCGCATCGGCGTCTTTGAGACGCCAACCTTTCCCAGCGCCATACTGATCTGCGAAGACGTTTGGCACTCGATCTGCCCAACGATTGCCGCAGTGAAAGGGGCGCAAGTGGTGATCGTTCCCAGCGCCTCGCCCGGGCGCGGCATCGCCGGCCCCGAGATCGAGACCGTACAGCGCTGGCGCAGCCTCCTGCGTCATGCGGCCGGCGAGCACGGCGTCTACGTCGTCTATGCGGGGCTGGTGGGCTTCGAAGGCGGCAAAGGCTTCACGGGTACATCCATGGTGGTAGCGCCGGACGGGCGCATCGTCGTCGAAGGGCAGCCGTTTGAAGAATGCGTGGTGCGCGCGCGGCTCGACAGCGACGCCGTCGACGTGGCGCGCGCCGGTCTGCCGTTCTTGGGCGATCTCGACTCCGTGCTTCCGGATCTGCTGCTCGACGAGGAGCTGCCGTTGCCGCGGGGCGGGCGCGCCGCGCAGTGAAGACCTTCCGCGTCGACGATATTCTGCCCCCTGATCCGCTGGCCATCGACCCGGCACTGGTAGAGCATTGGCTGGAGCGCTTCATCGCAGACGAGCTCGTGCGCAGGCGCGGCATGCGCACGGTACTCGTCGGCCTCTCGGGCGGCGTCGACTCCGCCGTCACCGCCTACCTCTGCGTGCGTGCGCTGGGGCCTGAGAACGTGCACTGCATCCGCATGCCGTACGCAACCTCGTCCCCCGAGAGCCTCGCGCACGCCGCGATGGTGGTAAAGGCGCTGAACTGCCGCGAGCGCACGATCGAGATTACCGCTGCGGTCGACGGCTACTTGCAGTTTGAGCCCGATGCAGACGGCCGCCGTCGCGGCAACGTCATGGCGCGCACGCGCATGCTCGTGCTCTTCGACCTCTCGCAGAAGCACGGTGGGCTGCCGATCGGGACGGGCAACAAATCGGAGCGTCTGCTGGGATACTTCACGTGGCACGCAGATGACACGCCGCCGCTCAATCCGTTGGGCGATCTCTTCAAGATGCAGGTCTGGGCGTTGGCGCGCCACTTGGGCGTGCCCAGTGAGATCGTGGAGAAGGCCCCGACCGCCGACCTGGTGCGCGGCATGACCGACGAAAGCGAGTTGGGCATCTCCTACCCGCGTGCCGATCCGATCTTGGCCTACCTGCTCATGGGCTACCGCCAAGAGGCGCTGGAGCGCGGCGGATACTCCGCTGCGGAAGTAGCGCTCGTGCGCCGCCGTTTGGAGTCAACGCATTGGAAGCGTCATCAGCCAACGACGGCGATGCTCACCAACACTGCGATCAACGAATTCTACCTGCGTCCAGTCGATTACTAGTGTACTGCAGCGTGAGCAACGAAAGCGGCGCCTACGACTATCTGTTCTTTCCCATCGGTCTGAACGTGCGCGAACGGCGCTGCGTGGTGATTGGCGACGACGGCGAGGCGCGGGAGAAGGGAGCTGCGTTACAAGCGGCCGGGGCGGAGGTCGAGTATTTGCGATATCCCCCGCTGGTGGGAGAACAGATGGTCGCTGATGCGTTCGTCGTGATCTCCACCCCACAGGACGAAGCGCTCTCGTCCCTGCTGCTCGCCTACGCCGAGCGTCATAAGTTCCTGCTCTGCTGCATCGACCAACCGGCGTACAGCACCGTGGCGATGCAGGCGATTGTGGAGAGCGGCCCCGTGCGTGTGGCGATCTCCACGGGCGGCGTCAGTCCCACCGTGGCTGCGACGCTCCAGCGCGCGCTCGCGCGGGCGCTGGATGCGCGCTTCGCCCGCTTCATGCTCCGCCTCCAGGCGATCCGGCGCCGTGTGCGCGGCAGTGGCGCCGCTGCTGCGTCGCGCCGCCGGCATATGCGTGAGGCCGCAGCCGATCTCGCTGTCGAGGTGAGCATGCGCTATCCCGCGTGGTTCGAGGCGGAAGAGAGCGAGCAGGAGCCTCACTAGCGCGGCGTCGGCAAAAGATGCGTGTGTCGCTTCGCAGGAATGATGGGCGCCTAGTGCAAACCTCCCGGCCTGATCATTCGCTCAGGAGAGTTTACGTATGGCCGAACCCGGGGTTGTTCTTTCAGCCAAGGGCCTGTGTAAGGATTTCCGTGGCTTTCGCGCGGTCAACGACGTCAACATCGACATTCGCGAGAACACGATCCACGCTCTGATCGGCCCCAACGGCGCGGGGAAGACCACGGTATTCAATCTCTTGAGCGGCTTTCTCGTTCCCAGCGCGGGGGACATCGTGTATCGCGAGCGCCACATCACCCGGATGGAACCGGCGATGATCGCGCGGCTCGGCATCGTGCGCTCGTTTCAGATCAGCTCGATCTTTCCGCATCTCTCGGTGCTCGACAACGTGAAGGTCGCGCTTCAGTCGAAGAGTGAGCTTCCCAAACGCTTCTGGGTCTCCGAGCGCACGACGTCGCGTTTCGACGCGCGGGCGCTCGAGCTGCTCGAAGCCGTCGGTCTCACGCCCTATGCCTACGGATTGGCCGTTCACCTCTCGTACGGGCGCAAGCGCGCCCTGGAACTAGCGATCTCGATGGCTCTCGAACCCGCGGTCCTGCTGCTCGACGAGCCGATGGCCGGGATGGGCGCCGAGGACGTCGAGCGCATGACCGAGCTGGTGCGTCATTTTGCGCGCGGGCGTACGGTGGTGCTGGTGGAGCACAATCTCTCCGTCGTCTCCGCGCTCTCCGACCGCATTACCGTGCTGCAACGCGGCTCCGTGCTGACCGAGGGCACTTACGAAGAAGTGCGTTCCAACCCACAGGTGATCGACGCATACTTGGGAGGACAGCAGGACTGATGTCCGAGTCATTGTTGAGCGTCCGCAACCTGCAGGCGTGGTACGACGAGAGCCAGGCGCTCTTCGGCGTCGACCTCGACGTGCGCGAAGGCGAAGTGGTGACGCTGGTCGGCCGCAACGGCGTGGGAAAGACCACCACGCTGAAGGCGATCATGGGCATGATTCCCGGCGTGAAGGGCAGCGTCAGGCTGCGCGGCGCGGAGATCCTGGGAACGGCCTCGCACAAGATCGCGCGCCGGGGCATCGGGGTGGTGCCGGAAGAGCGCGGAATTTTCTCCAGCCTCACGGTTCGGGAGAATTTGATGCTTCCGCCGATTATTGCCGACGGCGGTTGGAGCATGGAGCGCATCTACAAGCTGTTCCCTATCCTGGACGAGCGGAAGAACAGCATCGGCACAAAGCTATCCGGCGGCGAGCAGCAAATGCTCGCGATCGCGCGGATACTCCGCTCGGGTGTGCGGCTCGTGCTCATGGACGAGCCAACCGAGGGGCTTGCCCCCGTCATCGTCAATGCCATTCGCGATCTCGTGCTTGACATGAAGCGTGACGGAATCACGGTCTTGCTGGTGGAGCAGAACGTGCGCTTCGCCACCAAGGTCTCGGATCGACACTACCTGATGGTCCATGGGAAAATCGTAGAAACCCTCAGCAACGAAGAGGTCGTTCATCGCGAGGGCGAGTTACTCGCTCATCTCGGCGTCTGACCACGTCTTAATGGAGATCGTAACTTGAAACTTGCGAGACTCTTGCCGCTTATTGCGGCTTGCGGAATGCTCGCTCCGATAGCGGGCCAGATTCAGCCGGCGCGTGCCGCCGGCAACGACCAAGTCGTGATCGCGAACGTCGGCGACGAGTCCGGCGTCTACTCCGCTCTCGACGGCCTGGGTGCCGTGGTCGCCGATCAGATGGCGATCGACGATTTCGGGGGCAAAGTACTGGGCAAGCCCATCAAGCTCGTCCACTACGACCACCGCAACGATGCGGGCCTGGCCAACCAGGAGACCAACGAGGCGATCGATCGCGACCACGCGACCTTGCTCGTCGACTACACGAACTCGGCCACGGCGCTTTCCGGCGAGAACGTGGCCAAGGCCAAACACGTCGTCCAGATCGTTACGGGCGGCGGTACCGACGCCATCACGAACGACCCGAAGTACTGCAACAAGTACACCTTCCACTACGGCTACGACGTTTACGCGCTGGCCCACGGCACGGCGGCTACGCTGACTAAGGAAGGCGGGAAGAAGTGGTACACCATCACCGCCAACTACGCGTTCGGCCAGGCGCTGCAGAAGGACACGGCGCAAGCCGTTGAGGCCAACGGCGGCCAGATGCTCGGCAACGACTTCGTGCCGCTGGGCACCTCAGATTTCTCCTCGTACCTGCTGAAGGCGCAGGCGGCGAAGCCCGACGTGATCGGCTTGGCCAACGCCGGTAACGACACCGTCAACGCCATGAAGCAGATCAACGAGTTCGGCCTCAAGAAGTCGATGAAAGTCGGCGTCATGCTGCTGTTCGAATCCGACGTCCACGCACTGGGCCCGGACTACTGGGCCGGTTCAACCGTGACGATCGGCGGCTACTGGGATCTCGACGCGAAGTCCCGCGCGTTCGCGGAGCGCTTCGCCAAGAAGTACCACGGCAACATGCCGACCTGGTCGGAGTTCGCCAACTACTCCGCCGTCTATCAGTATCTCGAAGCGGTCAAGCGTGCCGGTACCGCGGATTCGGATGCCGTCGTGAAGCAGCTCGAGGGCCACAAGATCAACGACACGTTCGTTCACAACGGCTACATCCGCCCGCAAGACCACCTGCTGATCCACGACATGTACCTGGCCGAGGTGCTCCCGGCATCGCAGGTCAAGCAGCCGTGGGCCTACTTCAAGATCGTGAAGACCATCCCCGGCGAGCAGGCCTTCCGCCCGCTCTCCGAAGTCAAGTGCAACCTGCAATAGGGTAGGGCGATGCGGGGGTCGCTTCGGCGGCCCCCCGCCGCGTCCTCGCGGAATCGGAGAGGAACAAGCGTGCTCGAGTCTTTGGGCGGACAGATCTTCAACGGGCTGGTGAGCGGGGCGTTCTATGCCATGCTCAGCCTCGGCTTGGCGATCATCTTCGGCCTGCTTCGAATCGTCAACTTCGCCCACGGCACTATGTATATGTTGGGTGCCTTCGTGGCGTATATCGGGGCCCAGAGCCTCGGTCTCAACTTCTGGGTCGCCCTGATCGCCTCGCCGATCATCGTCGCGATCGTCGGCATTATCCTCGAGCGCACGCTTCTTAGCCGCCTCTATAAACTCGACGTCCTGTACAATCTGTTGCTGACGTTCGGCATCACGCTCTTCATCGAGGACGCGATGCGCTTGAAGTTCGGCATGCAGGGCTCGCCGTACGTGATTCCCAACCAGCTCGAAGGCGTCGTCAACCTCGGCTTCATGATCTATCCGACGTACCGCGTCTTCGTGATCGTCGCCTCGCTGGTGGTCTGTATCGCCACGTGGCTGCTGATCGAAAAAACCTCGCTCGGCGCCACGCTGCGCGCCGCCACGGAGAACCCCGGCCTGGTTCGTGCCTTCGGCATCAACGTGCCGGCGCTGATTACCGGCGTCTTCGGCTTCGGCTGTGCGCTGGCGGCGTTCGCCGGCGTACTTGCGGCGCCGGTCAATAACGTCGCCCCGCTGATGGGCGACGATATCATCATCCCCACGTTCGCCGTGGTGGTGATCGGCGGGATGGGCTCCATTTTCGGTTCGATCGTCACCGGCTTCCTGGTGGGCGTGGTGGT
>SCQY01000178.1 GCA_004298665.1 bacterium
TCCCTCCCTCGGGGCCGCGCGTCGCGGCGCTCTCCTGCGCCGCTCCTACTGCCCTCGCGCGCGCTCTCGCCATCCTGGCTCCGCGCGCGCCTCGGAGCCCCCTTGGGAGAGACGTCGCACGCCCCGCGGCGACGCGCTCAGCAAGCTGCCGCGTGCTTCAAACGCACGTGGGGTGGGCTCGTGGCGCTCTGCGCCGGCGTTGCATTGATCGTCGTGCTGGGAGGGTGCACGAAAGTGGAGACCGGCGCGGGCGGCTCACTGCATCCTTGGACGATTCCCGGGACGATGCGCTGGGCCGACGGTGAGGAGCCCGACAATCTCAACCCGCTGCTGTCCACCGAGTTGTTGGTAAACGACCTCTCGGCGTTTACGATGGGCTACTTCTTTCACTTCGGTCCGCACGGCACGCCGGTGCCCGATCTCTGCCTGGAGGTGCCGACGCAGGCCAACGGCGACATCTCCGCCGATGGGCGCACGATGCGCTTCAAGCTGCGCCACGGGGTCGTCTGGTCCGACGGCGCCCCCTTCACCTCGAAGGACGTGGCATTCAGCGTGCGCGCGATCCAGAACCCGCGCAACAACGTGCTGACGCGCGTAGGCTGGGATCTCGTCGAGCGGGTGGAGACGCCCGATCCCTACAGCGTCGTCTTTTACCTGCGCAAACCATACGCGCCGTTCATGGACAAGTTCTTCACGCCTGTGGGCAACCCGGCGATCCTGCCGGAACACCTGCTGGCGAAGTACCCGGATCTCAACCACGTTGCGTACAACCAGCTCCCCGTCGGCCTCGGGCCCTTCGTCTACACGGCGTGGCGGCGCGGCAATGAAGTGGAGATGGCAGCCAATCCGCGCTATTGGGGCGGCGCTCCGGGATTGAAACGCGTGATCTTCAAGATCATCCCGGATGCGAATACCGTGCTGACGCAGGTACGAACCCACGAGCTGGACGCCGCTATTCGCGTTCCATCGAACGAGGTACCGCAAGTACGCACGCTGCCCGGCGTACGCACCGTCTCGATCGTCTCTAACAGCTTCCGCCACCTTGATTTCAACCTCTCGCGGCCGGCCCTGCGGGATCTGCGCGTGCGCCAAGCCATCGCCCATGCCATCGACCGTCAGACGATCTGGGCGAAGGTCTACCATCGCGTGGGCGTCGTCGGCAATTCTCCATTCCCCAGCACCAGTTGGGCCTACGCGCAGAACCTGCCCGGTTACGACTACGATCTAGGTGCCGCTGCGCGGCTGCTGGACGCGGCGGGGTGGCGCATGGGGAGCGACGGCCGGCGCCGCAAAGACGGCAGAACATTACGCTTGGAGCTCGCCGGCAACACGGGCAATCCGCTCCTGGACTCGACCGTGCTGGTCATCGACTCGTCGTTCAAGCGGCTAGGAATCGCCCTCGACTACAAGCGCTATCCTACGCCGTTGCTCTTCGGCTCCTACGCGGCCGGCGGCATCGTCGCCACGGGGAAATACGACCTCACGATCTACGCGTGGCAGCTCCAACCCGATCCCGATCTCTCGAACCTTCTCGCGTGCAAGAGCGTGCCGCCCTACGGCCAGAACTACGTGCGTTACTGCAGTCCTGCCTTCGATCGTCTCCAAGACGATGCCAACACGCACTACGACCGGGCGCGGCGCAGGCGCGATCTCGTCGAAGAGCAGCGCATCCTCGCTCACGACGTGCCGTGGATCGTAATCTCCAATATCGAGGAAGTCTTCGCCGTCAACCCCGATCTCAAGGGACTGGCACCGGATCTCGACGAGACATTTTGGAACGCGGCGCGTCTCTCGATGTAGCGGCCACGGCAGCGGCCAGCATCGCGCAGCCCAGCAAGGGGAGGGCGCGCAGCGCGACCCACAGCGAGTTCGTATGCGTCAGCCCCGAGGCCGCTTGTTCGCGCGCCCACACGGCGGCGGCATCCAGTCCGGCCGGAACGTGGAACGCATGCGGAAGCGCGAAGGGCCAGAGCGGGATCGGATGCGCGGCGGCCAGCGGCATCAGCGCGATGGCCAAGAGCGTGGGTGCGGCGAGCCAGAGCGCGCGGCGCGAAGGATGGAGCGCGGCGACCGCGCAGGCTGCCGCGGCACCCAGGAAGAGGTCCTCGTAGCGCGAGGCGGGTTGTTGCGCGAAGTCGAGCCAGTCCATGGCCACGAACGCGGCGCCTAGGGCCCCGGTCAACGCACCGCGACTCTGCCATGCGCGCAGCGCGATGGCGGCCGGCAGCAGCGTCACGATCAGATCCTGGAAGTGGAAGAAGGGCATGGCGAAGGGGAGCAAGGCACAGGCGAGGGCCGCGCCGGCGCGCGGCTCCAGCCGCGGGGCGAGCGCAGCGACGAGAGCGGCGGCTGCAACTGCGCCGAGGGCGGCTGGGGCGCCGGAGAGCGTCCAATCATGCGGCATTGCGGCGGCCAGCAAGGAGGGGAGCGATACCTGGATGACATCGTTGTGCTCCGCGGCCCCGTGCTGCGCCAGCATCGCCAGGTAGCCGGGAATGCCCCCGTCGAGGTAGCGCATGGTAGCTGCGCCTGCCGCGGCCGCGAGCGCGCCGGCAAGGAGGTAGACGCCGAGCGTCGCGCGCCGCAGGCCGGCCAGGGCCGCGAGCGCGAGATTGGGCTGGAGGGTGCTGCCGGCCAGCGCAATGCCGCCCAACGGGCGCGGCAGCACGAGCAGCGCCACGGCGAGGAGGCCGAAGGAGAGTCCGGCCAGCTGGCCCAGCGCGAGCGTAGCGGTGAGCGGGGAGAACGTCAGCGCAGCTAGGGCGGCGAGCGCCGCTTCGCGCGGGCCCCACCCCGCCGCGGCGAACGATGCCCAGGCGCCCAAGGCGCAGCAGACGGCGAGCATGCCCAGCCACAGGAGCCGAGCGCGCTCGTACGGCAAGCGCGCCAGCGTCGCGAAAAGCGGCACGGCCGCCGGGGGCGAGACGAACGGCAGCAGCTCTTCGCGTGTCCCGTCCACGCCGGGCACCTGGCGCTCGGCCGCCCAAAGCGCGGCCCCGTCGTAAGGAGAGCCTCCGGTCAGTGCGACACGCCCCGCTGCCCAGTACGCCTCGAAGTCTCGCGTTGCCACGCCGAGCTCGCGCGCGGGGCGGGGCGCGGCAATCAGGGAGGCGAGCACCAACACGGCGGCCAGCACTCCCAGTGCCCGGCTGAGCGAAGGCGCAAAGGATATCCGGCTCACGCTGTGTAGCCTATGCGTAAAGCGGAGGATTTCACCATGCAAGATCGTTCAACGAGCCGGGAGGGCCGCCCCTGATGGCCCAGCGAGTGCTCATCCTCGGCGGCGGTTTCGGCGGAATCAGCGTGGCCCGCACGCTCGAGCGGCTCGGAGAACCATTCGACGTGACGCTGGTCAGCCGGGACAACTACGGGCTCTTCACTCCCATGCTTCCCGAAGTCTCCACCGGCGGCATCGAAACGCGGCACATCGTGCAGCCGATTCGCGCCGAGCTGCGCAAGACGCGCTTTGTGTTGGGTGAGATCGAGTGCGTCGATCTCGAGCGCAAGCGGGTCCAGGTTCACCATCCACTCTTGGGTGTACCCTCGCAGCTCTCGTACGATCACTTGGTCCTTGCGCTCGGCGCCACGGCCCATACGTTTGGTTTGCCGGGAGTCGAGGAACGAGCCGTGCAGTTGAAGACCCTCGACGACGGCATTCGCTTGCGCAACGAGCTGATCCGCATGTTCGAACTGGCCGAAGTCGCCGCGGGCGAGGACGAGCGCCGGCGTCTGCTCTGCTTTACGGTCGTCGGAGGCGGCTTTACGGGCGTCGAGGCGGCGGGCGAAGTGCAGGAATTCGTTGATTCGGTGGCTTCGTTCTACCCTGGACTGCGGGCGAGCTGGGTGCGTGTGGTCCTCCTCGAAGGCGGTTCGCGCCTCTTGCCGGAGCTGCCGGAGGCGTTTGGCGTCTCCGCGCGCGCGATGCTCCAGCATCGCGGCGTCGAGGTCATCACGGGCGATCAAGTTGCCTGCGCCGACGCGTCGGGAATCCTGCTGAAGTCCGGGCGGCACATCGATTGCCAGCTCATCGTCTGGAGCGCGGGATCACGCCCCTCGCCGCAAGTGCGGGATCTCCCCGTCGAGCATGCCCGCAACGGCGCGGTCATCGCCAACGCCGACCTCTCGGTCCCCGGCTTCCCCGGGGTCTGGGTATTGGGCGACTGCGCGCAGATTCCCAAGCCGGAGGGCGGCTGGTATCCGCCGACGGCTCAGCACGCCATCCGCGAGGCGCCCCTGCTGGCACGCAATATCGTGGCCTCCGTACGCGGCCGCGAGACGAAAGCGTTCAGCTATAGCTCGCTCGGCATGATGGCCTCGCTCGGCCATCGTCAAGGCGTGGCGGAGATCCTGCGCGGGCGCATGCTGACGGGCTTTCCGGCCTGGTTCCTCTGGCGGACGTACTACCTGCTGCAGCTCCCCGGGCTCGACCGCAAGCTGCGCGTGGCGTTGGACTGGACGCTGAACCTGATCTTCCGCCGCGATATCGCGCGCCTGCGCATCTCCGGCGAGCTCTCCGTCGATAGGGAGGCGGTACGGCCGGAGGAGAAGCCCCTGCTAACGTGATGCGGAAAGGGAGGGGTGGCCATGAAGTTTCGCGAGCCGGTCGAGCAACTGATCCACGATCCCCGCGAGTTCACCAAGAACGTACGCTTCCCCGACCCTCGCGAGCTGCGTATCTATGACGACACGCTGCGCGACGGGGAACAGATGCCCGGCGTCTGTTACACGCCCGAGCAGAAGCTCGAGATCGCCCAGCGGCTCTCCGACATCGGCGTGCACATCATGGACGTCGGCTTCGCGGCGGCCTCGAAAGGCGACCAGCGCACCCTGCAACTGGTAGCGCAGGCCAAGCGTCGCGGCGATCTCCGCAGCGACTTGGAGCTGGTGGTGATGTGCCGCAGCAATCGCAAGGACATCGACGTCACCATCGGAACGCTCGAAGAAGCCGGTATCGCGCCGCGCGAGGTAACGTTCTTCGTCTTCACCAGCGGCAGCGATCTGCATCTGAAGTACAAGATCGGCAAGACGCTTCTGAAGCGCGCGGGAAAATTGGAGTCCCAGTGGCTCGAGCTCCCAGTCGCCTGGTATCGCGAACAAAACATCGAGATGCTGTGCGACGCCATTCACCACGCACGTGCCAAAGGCGTGGAGCGGGTGGAATTCGGTGGTGAGGACGGCAGCCGCGGAGATGTCGACTACTTCATCGAGCTCTTCAAGCGCGGCTTGGAAGCAGGCGCAGTGCGCCCGGCCTGGTCCGATACCGTCGGCACGCTGACGCCGGAGGCGGCGCGCTGGTACTGCACGCGCATCGCGGAGGCGATGGGTCCCGATGTCACGCTTCTCAACCACTTCCACAACGACTATGGGCTAGCGGCGATCAACTGCATCACCTCCCTTGCCTGCGGCTTCAAAGCCTTCACGGCAACGGTCAACGGCTATGGCGAGCGGGCCGGTAACGTGCCGCTGCACCAGGTAACGACGGCACTGCGCGTCCTCTACGGGGTGGAGATACCCGGCTTCAAGTACGAGAAGCTGCGCGAGCTGGCGCGCTTCATGGAAGAGATGAGCGGCGTGCCGATGCAGGTGCACGAGCCCATCGTCGGCATGAACGTCTTCACCCACGAGAGCGGCATCCACACGCAGGGTATGCTGATCGACCGCCGGATCTACGAAGCCGTCCCCGCCGATCTGGTCGGCGCCGAGATGGCGTTTGTCTACGGTAAACACTCCGGCGCGGCGCTCGTAGAGCATGCGCTGCGCAAAAACGAGGCGCGCTTGGCGCGGCTCGGCGTCAAATGCAGCCGAGAGCTGGCCTTGCGCGTCACCGAGGAAGTCAAGCGCGTGCGAGAGGAGCGGGCCGAGCGGCGCGAGGCCGCGGCACTGATCCGTCGCCAGCGCGACGCGCTGGCAGGCCTGGCCGTCAGCGAGGAAGAGGTCGTCGAGATCGCCGCGGCGCTCGGCCGCCCCGCCCACGCTGCGGGCGCATGAAGGCTAGGGGCGCTCTCCCATTGCGCTCCAAGGAAAGATTGCTAAACTAGACACCATGCGCATCGCCTTAGGCCTACTCGCTACTGTGGCGCTCAGCGGGCTGCTCTCTGCATGCGGTCACACCGTCAAGGAACGTGCTGCACCGCCGCCCCCCGCCGTGCAGGTTGCGGCGGCCGTGGAACGCGAGGTCACGCCGGTCAGCGACCTCAGCGGACTCGTCGCACCCTACCAGAGCGTTGGTTTGACCAGCGATCTCTTGGAGCCGGCCATTGGGGTGCGGGCGCAGGAAGGCGATCAGGTTCGCCGCGGCGAGGTGCTCGCCGAGCTCTCGACCGCCGACTTGCGAGCCAATCTCGAGGCTGCTGAGCGTAATGCCGCGGCGGCCGAGGCGAAAACCGTTCAGACTAACTACCAGGCCCGCCTGGCCATCACCCAGGGCGACAATGGCGTGACCTCCGCGCGCTCGACGCTCTCGCAGGCACAGCAGACGCTTGCGCTGGCCGAAGACACGCTGCGCCGCGACAAGGAGCTGCTCGCACAGGGCTACATCGCGACGCTGGAAGTACAGCAGCAGCAGACGCAGGTCGCAAACGGCCAGCAGAGCGTCGCCGCGGCAAGAGCGGCGCTGCAGTCGGCGCTCGCCAATGCGCAGGCCAATGGAACGCCGGACCAGGGCCTGCAAGCGGCTGGCATCGCGGCGGCGCGCGCGGCAGCGGCGCAAGCGCGAGCGCAGGCCGATCAAATCCGCGTTCAGATCGCCAAAGCCACGATTGTCTCACCCATCGACGGGGTCGTCGTCAATCGCAATCTCAACCCCGGTGAGTACCCGGGAAACCGTCAAGTCTTCACGATCCAAGAAATCGATCGCGTCTATGTGACGCTCTCCGCCTTTGCCGCGCAAGTCGTCGGCCTGCGTCAGGGAGCGCCGGTCAACTTGGGCACCGGTTCTCTGCCCGGCAAGTCGTTCCGCGGACGGGTCGTGGCGCTGCTCTCGCCGACGCAGCCCAATAGCAGCGGCTTCGTCGTGAAGGTCGAGGTGCCCAATCCCGGCGGAGCATTGCGGCCAGGGATGGCGGCGCTCGCGCACGTCAGCAGCCCGCCGGTTCGCGGCGTCGCCGTGCCCGCAACGGCCTTTCTCGATGACAACAATGACAGCGTGATGGTCGTCCAGCATGGCGTCACGCAGATGGTGCACGTCAAGGAGAGCGCGAGCGACGGGCGCTACGCCGTCGTCACCGGCCTCGCAGCAAACAGTCGCGTGGTCAGCGACGGCTCGCTGGGCCTCACCGACGGCCAGAAGGTGGTCCTCCGCTAATGTGGTTGACCAGGCTCTTCGTTCAGCGTCCGGCTCTCGTCTTCGTCATGCTCGCTTTCGTGACGATCGCGGGCTTGATCTCGTATCGGACGCTTGTCCAGCAGCAAACGCCGAACGTCGATCTGCCGACCGTCACCATCACGGTAAACTACCCGGGGGCGTCGCCGACGGAGATGCGCGACAACATCGTGCGCCCGATCGAAGATCAGCTTGCCGGCGCCCCGGACCTCAACGTGATCAACTCGACCGTTCAGCTGGGGCGCGCCAATATCTCCGCCATCTTCAATCTTGGCGCAAGCACCATCGTGTCGCTGCAGGAGGTTCAGCGGCGTCTCCAAGCGGCACAGTCGAGGCTGCCCAATGACTTGACGACGCCGACGGTCCAGACGTTCAATCCCAGTGAGCCCACGGTGGTCTTTCTCGGAGCGACCGCGAGAAGCTATTCAAAGGCCGGTCTCTCACAACTTATCCAGAACAGTATCATCCCCGCGGTCGAACAAGCTCCCGGTGTCGCTAACGTCAACGCCTACGGTATCGTAAACCCGGCAATCGAGGTGACGATCGACCCCGTCTCGCTGCTGGCGAACAACCTCACGTTGAACGACGTCGTCAACACGATCGCGAATAACAACCAGCGCCTTCCCGGGGGCATCGTCTATCAGCCGACGCGCGAGACGACGGTGGACATCCGCGGTGATGTTCAGACGCCGGAGCAGGTGACGAATCTCCCGCTTCAAGCCGCCGCCGGCCTTGCTGCGTCGGGCAGCGCGAGCCCGAGCGCTGCCGGTTCGCTCAACCCTTGGAGCTTGGCTCCCGGCGCGCTGCGGATCGGGGATGTCGCCTCCGTGAGCGACGGCTATGAGACGCAGCGCGTCTATTCGTACGTCAACGGCAAGACTGAGATGTACCTGGCGGTGCAGAAGGCCACCGAAGCCAACGAGGTCGATACCGCCAAGAACGTCATCGCCGCCATTCCGCGGCTCGAGGCGCAGTTCCCTGGGGTCCGCTTCACGGTCATCCATCTGTCGGCGAAGTACACCGAGCAGCAGATCAACGCTGTCTTTCGCACGTTGCTCGAAGGCGTGATGCTCACGAGCTTGGTGCTGATGCTGTTCCTGGGCTCGTGGCGCGCCGCAATCGTCGTGCTCATCGCCATCCCGACGTCATTGCTCATTACGCTCACCGTGATGAAGCTGGCGAACTTCACGATCGATACGGTCTCTCTGTTGGCGATGACGCTCGTCATCGGTATCCTCGTCGACGATTCGATCGTCGTCTTGGAGAATATCGAACGCCACCACAAGAACGGCGATCCGCCACTGCACGCCGCCGTCAACGGGAGGTCGGAGATCGGCCTTGCCGCCATCGTCATCACGATGGTCGACGTGGTGGTCTTCCTGCCGATTGCTTTCCTGCCGGGTGTCGTGGGCAAGTTTCTCGTGGAGTTCGGCCTGGTCGTCGTCGTCGCCACGCTCACGTCCCTGTGGACCTCGTTTACCGTTACGCCGACCCTCGCCGGGCGCTGGTCGCTGAAGAGCAAGTGGAGGCCCTGGGCCCCCCTTCGTGCCTTCGAGCGCGGCTTCCAGCGTGCGCGCCTGTGGTATGCCGAGAAGCTGCTCCCAGCCGGCTTGCGGCATCCGTGGATCGTGGTAGGGATCTCCGCCGTTTCGCTCGCCGGCGCGCTCTCGTTGATCCCGCTTGGCGTCATCGGTTTCGAGTTCATTCCGGCGCAGGATCGCGGTGAGCTCTACGTACAGGTGACCTATCCCACCGGCACGCCGCTCGCGAAGACGAACGGCGCAGTGCAGCGCCTCGGCGAGCTCGTCAACACCATCCCCGACGTCGATGTCGCTACCGAGACCGCCGGCGCCTACTCCTCGCCCTTTGGCGGCTTCATCCAGCAAGGTGCCGTCGGACAGATCCATGTCTTTCTCAAGGACGACCGCCGGCGCAGCACAAACGATTGGGTGCAGTGGCTGCGCAAGCGGGCTCCAGGAGTTGCCGAGGGAGCCGAAGTCGTGGTCATTCCCGCGGGCAGTTCGGGCGGCGGCAATGCGCAGCCGCTGGATTACCTCGTGACCAGCCTCCAAGGCGACCCCGCGCCGTATGCGGCGAAAATCGAGCAGACCCTCAAGGATACGACCGGGTCAGTCAACGTGACCAGCTCGGCGGAGACGCTCTCGCCGCAGGTGGAGGTGATCTTCGACCGTCGCGCGGCGCAGGCGCTCAACGTCGGCATCGGCACTGCCTCGCAGGCGATCCGCGCTGCCTTTGGAGGCGCGCTGGCGACGCAGTTCGAGTCACCCGACGGGCTCAAGGACGTACAGGTCATCTATCCGGTTTCCCGTCAGACCAGCTTGAAAGAAGTCCCGGCGATACCGATTCGCACGAACAACGGGACGATCATCCATGTTGGCGACATCGCGCACTTGGTATGGGCGCCGGCGCCCCCGGTGATCACGCGCGTGAACCGTCAATCGGTGATTCACATTACGGGCAACGTAGCGCCGGGCGTGGCACAGTCCAACGTGGAGAAGGCCTTCCAGCAACGGCTGACCCAGCTGCACCTGCCGGCTTTCGTCTCCATTCACGCCAATCCCAACGGTAACCAGCAGAACACCAGGGATACCGTCATCGGCTTGGCGGCCGCGCTCATGCTCTCGTTCGCCTTGGTGTATCTGCTGATGACGGCGCTCTACAACGGTTACGTGACGCCGTTCATCATCATGTTCTCCGTTCCCGTTGCAACCGTAGGAGCACTGGGCGCCCTGGCGCTGACGCATCAAACGCTGAATTTGTTCTCGCTCATCGGTACCATCATGCTCGTCGGCCTGGTGACGAAGAACGGTATCCTGCTGGTCGATTTCGCCAATATTCTGCGCGAGCGCGGCTACGGGAAGGCGGCCGCGATCCTGGAGAGCGCGCGCGTCCGGTTCCGGCCGATCGTGATGACGACCGTCTCGATGATCGCCGGTATGGCGCCGCTGGCATTCGCTCTGGTGCCCGGCATGGAGACGCGCCAAGGATTGGGCATCGTGGTGATCGGCGGCTTGGCAAGCTCGCTCTTGCTGACGCTGGTGCTGGTCCCGGTGGTCTACGTGTGGCTGGCGCCGGAGCGCTACGATGCGGGCCGCGGCCTTGAAGGCGAGGAGAAGCGCATTCCCGGCCTCGAGCTGGAGCGTGGCGGGATGCGTCAAGCCCTGCCCACCGAGTAGCACCTGAACAGATTGCTGAAATTCTGCCGCGGTTAACGCTCCACTCCGCAGTAGCTCCCCAACAGGCGGCCGGTGCCGATATCCCCCAACGTATCGAGGGCTGCCTCGACACTTGGGGCGGCGGCATCGACTTCGAGGTAGAAGGCGTAGCGCCACGGCTGCGCGGGAATCGGCCGCGAGAGCAGCATGCGCAGGTTGATCCCCTGCTCGGCGAAGAGGCCGAGTGCGGCATGGAGCGAGCCTGCACGGTTGGCAAGTTCCAGACGCAGCGCGGAGCGGTCCCGCTTTGTGCCGGCGAGTTCCTGGGCCAGCGGTTCGTGCGCGGCCAGCAGGAAGCGCGTCGAGTTGCCTGGATCGTCTTGGATGTCGGTCAGCAGGAGCTGCGCGTCGTAACGCTCCGCGGCCAGCGGACCGGCGATGGCGGCATCGGCGGCGATGGAGCCGTCGAGCAGCGCGCGTACGGCGCCGGCAGTGTCAACAGCCTGCAGCGTCTTCCAGTGGTGCTGGGCGATTGCGCGGCGGCATTGTTCGAGCGCTACCGGATGGGAGGCTACCGTCCGTACCTGTGCGAGGTTCGTGCCGTGCGGCGCGATCAAGCACTGGCGCACGTGAACGATGATCTCTCCGCAGAGGCGCAGCGGCGAGTCACCGATGAGGTCGTAGGAGCGTACAACCGAGCCGTAGATCGTATTTTCCACGGGCAGCAGCACCGCATCCGCAGCGCCGCCGACGGCTGCGGCCACGGCTTCGTCGAAGCTTTGATAACCGCAGCTCTCGGCGTCCGGCAGCAGACGCCGTACCGCTTCATCGCTGAAGGCTCCCGGCTCACCTTGGTAGGCAACACGCACCGCTTCACTCCCACAAAAAAGAACAGCGAGCCCGGTTGGGGCTCGCTTGAGATCGTCTCGACCGACTCGTCTGCTCTGCGCGCGCTTACCCCACCGTCACTCTGCGAATGCGGCGAAAGGAAAATCGAAGCGTCAGGCCCAGTACTCCGGTCATCGTGTCCCTAGGATACCACGAGCGTCAAATCAAGGATTGGCGGCGGCGCCCAGCGTCAGCAGCGCGGCGCGGGCATCTTTCGCTCGCTGATCGCCCGGCGCAACGCGGAGCACCTGCCGGTAGGCGGCCACGGCGCGGTCGCGCTGGCCGAGCGCCTGCGCTGCGGTTGCCTCGCCGTACAGGGCCTCGACATTCGAGGGCTGGAGGCGCGCGACACGGGTAAAGCCCTCCCCGGCCTTGGCGTACATCCCTGCCTGAAGCTCCAATTTGCCCAGGCCCATCAGCGCCGCGACGTCGTTGGGGTTCCGCTCGAGCTGCGCGCGGTACCGCTGGACCTCGGCCATCACCGGCCCGGGGGGAGCGCCGGCCGGCTCGCCGGCGGCTTCCGGAACGCCTTGGGCAGGCGCCCCTTGCATGGGTCCGGAGCCGCTCTGCGCCGTGATCGTCTGGGGAAGCGGCGCCGCTTTGGTATCGGAGCCGCCCATGGCGGAAGTGGGAGCGTTGGCCTGCTGGAGGGCGTTACGCCCGAAGGCCGCGCCTTCTTGTGAGCTGGAGATTTTGAAGAAGTAGCCGAGCGACCCTAAGAAGAGCGCGGCGACCACGATGAAGATCGGAAGAGCCAAGCGGGAAGGAAGTCCCGCGGCGGTCCGTGGCGTCTGATGCATGGATTCCTTACAGCGTTCCGCGCTTGGCCTGTTCTTGTTCGATGGCCACGAAGAGTGCCTTGAAGTTGCCTTTGCCGAATGAGAGACTGCCCTTGCGCTGGATGATCTCGAAGAAGAGCGTTGGGCGATCTTGCAGCGGCTTCGTGAAGAGCTGAAGCATGTAGCCGCGATCATCGCGATCGACGAGGATGCGCAATTCGCGCAGCACGTCGATCGCCTCGTCGATCTTGCCGACCC
Organism: bacterium; assembly: GCA_004298665.1. Taxonomy (GTDB): domain Bacteria; phylum Vulcanimicrobiota; class Vulcanimicrobiia; order Vulcanimicrobiales; family SCRA01; genus SCRA01. The sequence goes on from SCQY01000178.1 coordinate 12,423, forward strand.
GCTCGTCGAGCTGGTCGTAGTATGCGTCGGGGGCCTCGAGAAACTCTACGCCGTTGGCGCGCAACGCACGGATCGTCGAGACGATGTCGCTGGTATGGAGAGCGAGGTGCTGTACGCCGGCTCCGCGGTAGAAATCGAGGTATTCCTCGATCTGCGACTTCTTGAGGCCCTGCGCCGGCTCGTTGATGGGAAACTTGATCGCGCGGCGAGCATCCGACATCACTTTCGACCGCAACGCCGTGTATTCGGTCGAGATGTCCGCGTCGTCGAACGAGATGAGCGGGGTGAAGTTGAAGACGCGCGCATAGTAGCCGGCCCAGACGTCCATCTCGTGCCACCCCACGTTGCCTACGCAGTGGTCGATGTGGTGGAGCGCCGGATACTGTTGAGAGCCTGCGGGGATGCGCTGCTCCACGAAGCCGGGCAGGAAGGGACCGCGGTACCCGTTGCGCTCCACGAAGGTGTGGATCGTATCGCCGTAGGCGGCGATCGAGGCAAGTGTGGCGCTGCCGAACTCGTCGCTCCGCGTCCAAGGCTCGCGTACGGGGCGCGCGCCGCGCTCGACGGCCAGACGGAAGGCTGCGGCGGCATCGGCGACGCCAAGCGCGACGTCGCGCACGCCGTCGCCGTGGAGAGCCGCATGGCGCGTGATCTCGTCATCCGGCTGGAGGGAGCTCGTGATCACGAAGCGCAGGCGGTTCTGTTCGAGCACGTACGAAACGCGGTCGCGGCTGCCCGTTTCCGGTCCCGCGTAGGCGATCTGCTCGAAGCCGAAGGCAGTGCGGTAGAAGTGTGCCGCTTGCTTGGCGTTGCCGACGTAGAACTCGACGTAATCCCAATCCAGGTGGTCGAGTGCCGTCTGCGGGGCGGCGGAGGCGGCGGTGGTCATGGTCACGGAGGCTTCGGAAACTGCGAAGGGGGGTCCTTGAAAGGGCAGGCCACTGCTCGGCGGGAACGCTGCTACGCCGATGGATCAGTCCCTACCCAGCGAGGCCGAGCTCCAGCTGCGCTTCGCGCTCCTGAACCTGCAGCACTTTTGCGGCGAGATTCCGCCCTATCGCATCGCCTACAATCCGCGTTTCTCGACGGTGGCGGGGCGCATCATTCACAAGCCGCCGCTGATCGAGCTCTCGACCAAGCACTTCCGCCGTTATCCCGAGCGCTTGGAGGAGACGCTGCTCCATGAGATGATCCACGCATGGCTCGACGCCAGAGGGTTGGATTCGGGACATACGCCGGCGTTCAAGAAGAAGATGCGCGAGCTTGGCATCGCCAGCATCTACCACGAGATGGGCCGTGTCGAGGAACGGCCGAGTGGGAGACGCTACATCCTCAAGTGCCCGCACTGCGCGATGGAGGTCCTGCGCCGCAGGCGTCCACCCGCACGCATCTCTTGTGGCCGCTGCAGCCGGCGTTCGTTCGACCCGCGCTTCCAACTGCGCGTCTATGAAGTGACCGGCGTTCGCGACGTGGCGGACCCGGATGCCCCGAAGCTGTCTGCACCGCTCTGAGCGCCCTTGCATGCAGCGAGAGACGATTTCGCTGAAGGTCGGCCCTGCTGTGCCCGCAAAGGTACAGGCGTGCGTCTCTCTGCCAAGACCGTCTATGCCGCTCGGGCGCTTCTCGAACTCGCGTTGGCGCCGGGAGGCGGCGAGCCGATGCGCATCGAGGATATCGCGCGAGCACAAAGTATCCCCGAGCGGTTTCTGCCGCAGATCCTGCTGGCGCTGAAGTCGGCGGGTTTGGTCGCCAGCCGGCGCGGAAGCCAAGGCGGCTACCTGCTGGCACGCCCGGCTTCGGCCATTACGCTGGCCGACGTCGTGCGCCGCTTCGACCGCGAGTTGCTCGAGGGCGCGCCCGCAGAGTCTTCACGCGAGCGCGGTATTGTGGAAGAGGCGCTGGGGCGCGTCGGCAGCGTGCTCGAAGGGGCGCTGGAAGGCATCACCTTCGCCGATCTCGTCGATCGCCAGCGCGCCGCCCAATC
>SCQY01000179.1 GCA_004298665.1 bacterium
GCGCCGCGGGAGAGCACCTACGGCGCGTGCGCCATACGAGCCACGTTGCAGCGGCGCCGCAGAAGACGAGAGCCGCGATCGCGGGCACTGCGATGCGCGTACCGTACGCGCTTATCGTGCCGAGCCCGACCAAGAGACCGCTAGCGAGCAGCAGCGGGCCCAGGCAGCACGTCGCGGCCGCGAGCACGGCGAGTGCGACGGCGGCTCCGTCCAGGATGCGCCCCGCCTTCACGATGGCTCCGCCGCAGCCGAGAGCCTCGTGCATGCCGCGATGTGTGAGGCGTTGTCGGCGACCACGGCTGTGGCAAGCTCCAGGATCTTGCGGATCCGGCGGTCGGTCAGCCGATAGAGAACCGTTCGTCCACGGCGCTCCGTATCCACGTAACCACACCACCGCAGACAGGCCAAGTGATTGCTGACGCGGCTTTGCGACATGCCGAGATAGGCGACGATCTCACCCACCGCTCGCGGCCCGTCCAACAGATAGCGTATGATGCGTAAGCGCGTGGGGTCGGCGAAGCCGCTCATGAACTTGGCATACACGAGATCGGCTACGTCATCGCGTGCCCCCTCAGCCGCGGAGCGAAGCTTGGCAGTGCTCATAGGTTATGAAATATCATAATATCCTGTTATATGTCAAGTGTAAGCGCGCTTACGGAAGGAGCGCTCGCTCCCCACGTACCCTGGAAATTAATGGAGCTCATTCTCTACGTCGCTCGCCATTGTCCGTTCTCTCCCCTGGCGCTGGAGCGGCTCCAACGCGTCGCACAGGAGCCTCCGGGGTTCGAAGTGGTAGTGAGAGACGTCGAACAGGCCTCGAATTGCGGCCACCAGGTGGCCGCCACGCCGACGGTGATCTTTCCGAACGGTACGCGCATTGTCGGTACGCCGGACATCGGAAGACTGCGGCGTGTCGTGGCGTCCCTTCGCGGGCAAGGAGTGAGCATGCCGAACAAGGTCTGGTATCTGGAGCAGAGCCGCTTGTTCAAAGGGGTACCGCTGGCGGAGATCGAGCACATGGCGCACCTCTTTCATGAGTACGACTATGCTCCTAAGCGGCTGATCTTCGGCGAAGGCGACCTTGGGGACGCCGTCTACCTGCTGAAAGTGGGCCACGTTCGCCTCTATCGGCTGACCGAGGACGGTAAGGAGATCTCGCTTGCCGTGCTCGGCCCGGGCGACGTCTTCGGAGAGCTGGCGCTCTTCGAGGAGATGCGCCGTTCTACGTTCGCCGAGGCGCTGGATCAGGCGCACGTCTGTGCCGCCTCTATCGACGATTTCACGCAGCTCATGGTTCATCGGCCGCAGCTCACTATGATGGTCGCGCGCGAGATCGCGCGCCGGCGAACAGAAGCCGAGACGCGCATCGCCGGGATGACCTACGCGAGCGTTAAAGGGCGCTTGGCGGCGGTCATCCAGCACCTACTCGAAGAGCATGGCGAGGATCTCACAGACGGCGGCAGGCGGATCGTCCTGCGCCTCTCACACCAAGAGTTGGCCAACCTCGTTGGCACGTCGCGGGAAACCTGTACGCTGGAACTCGGCCGCTTGCAGCGCGCCGGTCTGATCACTTATGACCAGGAGCGCTATCTCGTCGTTCCGCACCCCGAGCGCCTTCAGCCCGGTACCCTCGAGCGCGTGCTGCACGCGATCGTCGGGACCGCTACGCCGGCCATCCCTCAGCCCGCCGCATCCGGCACTCACTAGGCGTCGAGCCGTGTGAGTGCCAGCGCGGCGTCGTGCAGCGTTTCCCCCGTCACATCGGGTGCCAGCATGGCGGGCGGATAGGGCAGACCACGGCTGACGTAGGCGGTCGTCAGCCCTGCGCGTCCCGCCCCGTGGATGTCCCACGCGTGCGCCGCGACCAACGCCATGCGCGAGGGGTCGACCTTCGCGCCTGCGGCGGCGTGGAGATAGACCTCGCGCCGTGGTTTCCAACGGCGAATCTCCTCCACGGAGATCACGCGCTCCACCATTCCATCCAGGCCCGCGCGCTGCAAGAGGGCCTGCGTGTTCTGGGCGTTACCGTTGGTGAGCGCCACGATACGCACGCCGTTCTGCTGCAGCGTACGGAAGGCTTCCTCGGCATCGGCGTGCGGCGCCAGTTCGGCGAATCCGGCCAACACGTGGCCGATGCGCGCGGGATCGGCGGGAACGCGATGCTGGGCGAAAAGGTGCTCGAGAGCTCCGGAGGCGACGTCTTTGAACGGCACGTAGACATCCGTGGCGTCAAGGGCAAATGCGTCGCGCAGGACCTGAGCAAACCACAGATCGAGCGCGCTGCCAGGCACGCCGGCCGCCTCCAGCCGTTCTCGCAGGGACTCGAGGGAGAATACGGTTTCGATGATGTCGAACGCGACGACGGCTGGACGCGGCTTCATAAGCGGTTATTCGACGTCCTTGGGCCAGCTCACCCGCGCCCCGATGTTGAAGCGCGTCACCTCGGACCAAAGAGCGGTCGTTCCCAGGATCTCGGCGATCGCCTCATCGTCGTACCCGAAACGGCGCAAGCCGGCGGCGTGAGCGTGCGAGCAGAAGTCGCAGCCGTTCATCGCCGCTACCACGAATGCGATGACCTCCTTCGTCTTCGTGTCGATTCTTCGGGGCGCCATCACGCGTGCTATGTGATCGTTGAGCGAAGCCAAATACTCCGGGTCGTTCGCGAAGGCTTTGTAGACGGCCGGGATCATGCCGCCGTAGCGGGCCTTGATCTTCTCGTATGTCTCCTGGACCTTCGAACTGGCCGCCGATTCTTCGACGAGCTTGAAAATCGACATGGTCTGCTCCCTTTTACGAAATGAAGTGGCCGCTACAGTACGTGAGTAAGGCGCCTGACCGCCTCGTCGGTGGTCCACAGCGCATCGGCGATGTAGCGGAAGTTGATGATGGCGGCCAGATAGCCGTCGCCTTCCGGAACCTTGGCTGCCGCCGTGGCATCACGGACGACGGCGACTTCAAAGCCCTGTTCGGTCAGCTCGCGGAGGTGCGATTCGACGCACAGATTTGCGGACATCCCCGCCAGGACTACTTGCTGTACGCCGCGCTTGCGAAGCTGCAATGCGAGATCGTTGGACTCCGGACCGTAGACCTTGTGCGGGGAGACGATGATCGTTTGACCATCGAGCAGGTATGGTTTGTATTCCGGCATGAAGTCTGCGCCCGAGCCTTCGAAACCGCCTAGCGATAGCGGACTCGTGCGGTCGAACATATGAATGCTGTGCATCAGCACTTCGAGTGGACCGCCGAACTGCCAACGATGGTCGTACGGGTAGTAATAGTGCGGCGATACGGCCACCGGCACTCCCACCTGCTTCGCGGCGGACAGCAGCCGGCCGATGTTGCGCACCGTCCCGTGTTGCGTGACGCTCTCACCGACGACGCCCCACGCGACGCCCTTTGGACTGAGGAAATCGATCTGCGGATCGATGATCACGAGCGCCGCGCGTCGCGCATCGAGTTGAACGTCCGTTCTCGGAAGACCCGGCTTGGGCGGATCCGCATAGGGATCCTCAGCTGCTTGGGCACCCCGGATGGTGACGGCGGTGAGCGATGCAGCCATGGCGGCCGCTGTGCCCGCCAAGATCGTGCGGCGGTCGATCCGGCTGCCACCGGAGCCGTGCGCGTTGTGTTCCGTACTCATGGATAGGTCTCCTTACGGCCCCACTCTAGCCGGACTACGGCACGCGGACTGTCGCGGGCGCGACACTCGGGCGAAGCACGACTCCGGTATGGTGGAACACCGAGGACGCGTCAGCATGCCGTGGGAGAGAGCGAGGAGGGAAGATGGGCGAACAAAAGCGGAAGTCCGGTATTACGCGAGCCGAGGCGCTTCAGCTCTTGGAGGGAGTGCCGCTCTTCCGTGGGTTGGCAGCGAACGAGCTGTTTGAGTTGTTCCGCGAGGTCAAGCATCGTGAGATTGCGGCCAGAACGCTGTTTCACGATCCATCGGACGTGGGCGAGGCGCTCTACGTGCTCAAGAAAGGAAGCGTGCGTCTCTACCGGCTCACGCGTTCGGGGCAGAAGATCCCCTTGATGGACCTGACGGCGCCCACGGTGTTCGGATCGATGGGCGCGTTTGGCCAGCGCATCGACGGAGAGTTCGCCGAAACCGTTGAGAAGAGCGTGCTTTGCACCGTGAGCAAGCGTGCGCTGGAGCGTCTGATCCAACGACGGCCGGACGTTGCGCTGCGCTTACTCGATCTCTTGGGACGCCGCTTATCTACCCTCGAAGGGCGATTGGAAGAGATGGCTGCGTTTACGGCGGAGCAACGGCTGGCGGCCGTCATGTTGCGTCTTGCCGACGGCGCGAACGGCATCGTCAGTGGATTGACCCAAGACGAGCTTGCGGAGGTAAGCGGGACGGTCCGCCAGACGGTTGCGCGCATCTTGGGCTGCTGGCGAGATAGCGGTATCGTTTCCGTGAAGCGGCGGAGCGTTCGCGTTCTTTCCCGTAGTGCGTTGGCCGAGTTGGCGTCTCCCACGCTTGCGGGTTGAGAGAAGCGCGCGGAGCGACC
>SCQY01000180.1 GCA_004298665.1 bacterium
CTGGAGATCATACGCAGTGCCGCGGCGCGCGGCTTCACCACGATCACCCTGCCGGCAGCCTACGGCGGGATGGGTCTCGGCGCCATCGAGGAGTGCATCCTCATGGAAGAGGCCGCCGCGGCTTCGGCCATCGTCGGAATCTCCCTCATCACGATCTACCAGGCCCAGACGATGCTGCAGCTCTACGGCGGCGAGCGCGTGAAGGCGCACTTCTTGCCGCAGTTTCGCGAAGGCCTCATCTCGTCGTATGCGCTGACCGAACCGAGGCACGGCTCCGATATCCGCACGCTCGACACCAAGGCGACGCGCGACGGAGAAGACTGGGTGCTGAACGGCCGCAAGGCATTCATCACCAGCGCGTCGGCCGCCGGTCTCTTCGTCATCCTGGCGGAGACGGACGCCGGCGTGACCGTCTTCGTCACCGAGCGCGACCGGGAAGGCGTCTATCTCGAGACGCCCGATCGCTCCGAAACCATTGGGCTGCGTAACGGGCCCCACATGGATGCCCGCCTCTCCGCGTGTCGCCTGCCTGGGGAGTACCTCATCGGCACGGAGGGAAAGGGGGTCCGCCAGGCCGTGGTGGTGCTAGACCACAGCCGCGTGGCGGCGGCGGCGATATCGCTGGGGATCGCGCAGGCGGCCTACACCGCAGCCGAGCGCTGGGTGATGCACCGCAAGGCCTTCGATCAGCACGTCTTCGACTTTCAAGGCATTCAGTGGAAGTTCGCCGACATGCGAATCGCCATCGAGGCGGCGCGCCTGCTGACCTACCGTGCCGCATGGCTGTTGGATCAAGGGCAGCTCCCCATCGAGGCCTCCTCCATGGCGAAGGTCTACGCGTCGGAGGTGGCGACGAAGTGTGCCCTCGAGGGCATGCAGGTGTGCGGCCTCAACGGCATTAGCGTGAGCGCGCCGTTTGGCCGTTACCTGCGCGACGCGAAAGCCTATGAAGTGGCCGGCGGGTCGTCCGAGATCCTGCGGAACACCATCGCCAAGGAGATTCGCAAAGCCTACAACGGCGGCAAGCGCGAATGACGCTGACCCTCCCCGCCTTGTTTCGCGAGAGCGCGAGCCGGTATGCCGCGGAGCCGTTTCTCCTCGACGAAGATCTCACGCTCAGCTACGCGCAGACGCTGGAGCTGGTCGAGCGCTGCCGGTCGTATCTTCGTTCGCTGGGTGTGGAACGCGGCACGCGCGTAGCCGTCCTGCTCGGGAACCACCCCGCCTTCGTCGTGCTGTGGTTCGCGCTGGCGTCCATGGGCGCGGTCATGGTGCCCGTGAATACGGCATTGAAGGGGCGGACGCTGCGCCATATCGTCGAGCAATCGGGATCGCGGTTCTTGTTCGTGCAGACGGCCTTCCGCGGGCAACTGGACGAGGCGTTGACCTCCGCCGGCGCAGCGCCGCACACCATCGAGCTGGCGCAGCCAGACGAGCTCCTGACCATCGTGCGGCGGCACGAGTTCGATCGAACGCGGGAGACCGCCGTTGCCGAAGGCGATGCCATGCTCATCGTCTATACGTCGGGCACCACCAGCATGCCCAAGGGCGCCGTCCTCAGCCACCGCGCGTACGTGCGCGCCGGCCGGGACATGCGCGATAGCCTGCAGCTCTCGTCGCGAGACCGCTTCTACCTATTCCTGCCGCTCTTCCACGCCAACCCCCAAGTCTACGGAGTCATGTCCTCGCTGTGGGCGGGCAGCAGCATCGCACTGGATCAGCGTTTTACCGCCAGCCGGTTCTGGGAGCGTACGCAGCGCTTCCAGGCGACGCTCTTCACGTACGTCGGAACGGTCTTGTCGCTGGTGGCGCGCAGCGCTGTGCCGGCAACGGTGGGCTCGGTGCGCGCCTGCGTGGGCGGCGGAGCTCCGCTCTCCGCATGGAAGACGCTGGAGTCATGGGGCGTTGCGGTCAAGGAGCTCTACGGCATGACAGAGCTTGCCGCGTTCACCACCATCAATAGTTTCGAGCATTGGCGGATCGGAACCGTCGGCCGGGCGCGCCCCTGCCAAGACGTCGCCATCGTGGACGCCGCCGGAAAGCCCGTGGAAGACGGCATGGCGGGGGAGATCGCCGTACGCGGCTTAGAGCCGCACGTGATCTTCGAGGGCTACTACCGGCAGCAGGAGCTCACGCAAGCGGCATTCTCGGACGGATGGTTCCGTACGGGCGACGTGGGCAGACGCGATCCAGACGGCTTCATCCACTTCGTGGGACGAAGCAAAGAGATGATCCGGCGCAAAGGCGAGAATCTCTCGCCCGAGCATATCGAGGAGCTGCTGCGCGAGTGTCCGCTCGTGAAAGAAGCCGCGGCAGTAGGCGTGCCATCGGATCTCGGCGAGGACGAGCTGAAGCTGGCAGCCGTTCCCTGCAATCCGGAGATCACCGCTGCGCAAGTCCATGCGTGGTGCAGCGATCACCTGCCTACGTTCATGATTCCCCGCTACTACGAGCTGCTCGACGCCCTGCCGAAGACCGCTACGGCGAAGACGGAACGCAAGCGGCTGGCGATGGTGAGCGCGCAAACCTGGGATGCCTACGAGGAGTGCAAACGCTAACGTGGCTGATATCGAGTATTCGGTGAATGGGGGAGTTGCCACCATCACGCTCAACCGCCCTGAGCGCATGAACGCCTTCACCGTCCCCATGATCGATCGTTGGGCGGAATACGTGCAGCGAGCCCGGACGGATGAAGACGTGCGCGTCGTGATCCTGACGGGCGCGGGTGAGGCGTTCTGCGCCGGCATCGACATGGATAGCCTGGACGAGATCGGCCACGATCCGCTGGGATGGAAGACG
>SCQY01000181.1 GCA_004298665.1 bacterium
AGGCCGATCACGACCGCCGCGATGATCAGCGCCAGCGCTACGGCCGGCGCGCCGAGGGAGCCCACCGGGAAGGCGGCGTCGACGGCGATCCGCCCAGGGCCCACGAACGCAATGATGAGGGCCGTCATAGCATAGGCAGACGGGAGCTCATAGCCGCCGTTATAGTTGAAGAAACCGTGAGGCAAATGCTCGCTCAGCGAGGCGACCAGCATGACCGCGATGATCAGTGCGGGGCCGACGGCACCGAGCCAGCCCGCCGCCAGCAGCAGGCCACCCGCGAACTCGCCGATGCCGGCCACCACCGCCAGCGCTACCGGCCGCGGAAAGCCCAGCGATTCGAAATACTTGCCGATTCCGCGCGGGCCGCTGCCGCCGAACCAGCCAAAGAGTTTCTGCGACCCATGCGTCGCAAGGCCGAGCCCTACGACGAGCCTTGCGATCAGCAGCGCAATTGCAGACGACACGAACGTACCTCCCTAGATGACGAGACCCGTGCGGTCGAGTGTATCCAGGAGTGATCCACGTGATCCCGCCTGCTGTCTACGACCCCACCGCATGGGTGGGTGGTTGCAAGGCCTAGCGAGACCTGATTCGCGAGTCTGCGATTCTCGAGGCGGCCTCAGCGCTGCCTTCTTACCCAATTCTTCCAGAGGTGCGCGGACGCCCACCTTCGAGACCGTTTGCACGACCGATCTCTGCCATCCACTGGCGCGTTCCGGAGACGCCGTCAATCAACCTTGGGACGTAGTGGTCGACATCGAGCGATTTCCAACGCAATGTCGATCCAAACTCGTCAATTTTGACGTCTGCGGCCTGCGCTGGCGTCGCCTTTTCGACACCTTGCAATAGCCTGCGGGGAATCGCGATCTCGACGCCGGTCCCCAGCTCGATCACGATCATATCGTCTTCGCGACGGTATGTCGCTGCGACAGCACGAGGCGGTGCTGCTCGTACACCTTAGTAAGCCGTCCCAGCAGATCGGGATCGTCGCCTGCTCCGCCGCGCGCAACCAACTTCTGCGTTGCATGTGTTTATTGCTAATGAGCGCGCGCGATATTGTTGAGAAAGATGAATGGCTGGAATGAAATCACACCTTGAGCTAGTCGCTGTGGCAGCGCTCGCGGCTTCGCTACTAGTACCTACGGTTGCAAGCGCTACGCAAACTCCCCAGGACAACGCGAACCAGGTCTCACCGGTTACGACGCTGATGGCGGAGATGCGTAACGCGGTGACCAACGAGTCGGATGAGAAGCGGGCGCGCGGCGTTAGCGTTCATCTGCCGCCGGAGACCGCAGCGCAACTAGCGCGACTGAATTTCGGAACCCCATATTCCCGGTTCGAGAACATGAAACTGGTGGTTCCGCCTGCCGCGCCGGTACAACGCGACCTGTGGATCGCCGGTCCGTAGTACGCTGCTGACATAGGGCGAGGCCCCGTATGAGGGGCCTCGCCTGTGTCAGCTTGGAGTTGTAAACGTTCCGGGGCTGTTCGCGGTTGCGCGCCAGTCAGCCGTGCGTTCCGGCTTGGCCTCCGCCAGCGCGCGGCGCACTCCGTCGGCATCGAAGTCCTTCGTGTAGACGGGCGTTCCCGGCTGCTGACGCCAGGACTCGTCGACAGCGCCGGCGTCGACGGGATCGAATCCCAGCTCGTCCACCAGGCGCATGACCATCTCTTTGGCTGCGCGCTCGTCTCCCGCGATCGGCAAGGCGATACGCCCCGGCGTGCTGCGCGGCTTGCCGCGCTCGAGCAGATGCTGCGCGTAGATGTTGTTGAACGCCTTGACCACTGGCCGGCCCAGGCGCGTGGCGACCCAGCGGCTCTCGGTCATCCCCTGCTCGATCTCGGCGATGCGCCCGTCGCGCTGGCGCGGATAGTAGTTGCCGGTATCCACCACGACCACCGACGCGGGGACGCCCGCGAACAGATCCGCCGGAAGCTGCGCGATGTTCTTCTCTGGGATCGTGACGACGACCAGATCGTTCCCGCGCGCCGCCTCGGCAACGGTGACGGCCTTGGCACCGGTTTCGGCCGTCAGCTCCTGCAGCGAGGCCGGGCCGCGGGAGTTCGCCACCGAGACGTCATGCCCCAGAGCACGGAGGCGACGCGTAAGCGTACCGCCGATGTTTCCCGCGCCGATGATTCCGATGTTCATGTGTTTCTCCCCATTATGCGGGCGTGCCGTGCGCAGCGTGCTTCGTCGAGCCGGCGGCTGGTCGGTCGTTCACGTAGCTTAGGACACATGTACCCGCAAGATCGTGGCAGGGGCGGGGCCGGCTAGGGGCACCAGAATGCCGGTGTGAGTGGCCTGTCTGCTTCTACAGACGTGCGTGCGTCGATTTCTTGAGGCGAGGTGTCGCCTTCTCCACGTCATACACGTGAAGCAACCTCTCGACAGCACGGCGGTTGCGCGTGATGGCAAGCAGTGGCACGCGCGCGGGCTCGAATGGCTCGTAGCGGTGCTGCTTCCAATCCTGTACTATCTTTGCAGATAGCATAAAGCGGCGAGCGAACTCGTGTGCGCCGCCTGCGTCATCACGAGCCGAAACGGCGCAGCCCACGGTTGCCACGATACTGCTGGCATCGCTCGCCGTCGGACGCACGAGAATCGATGAGCCTAAAACGAGGGCTCAGGTCAAAGTCGGCATCTGATCACTGCTAGGGCGGCGGCACCACCCATTTTACTTCCCCCTCAGTAAAGTGCTCATCCCACGGACACTTAAAGTCTCTTAGATATTGATTGACGTGCGGTGGCCTTGGGTGTTTCTGTGCGAAACACTTGCATACATATTCCAACACGTGTTCGGCGAGCACCATCCGCCGCGGTGAGAACGCGTCAAATTCGTCGGGCTCCAACTCGTTGTGCTTGTTCTGAATATGTACCCTATTTCTCAGTTTGCGCAGTTCATCAAGAGCATTATAAAGAGAATGCCCCTGAGTCTCGAAGAGATCATGCTTTCGCGCACTAGCTATATACTTCTCAAAGTCTTCAATTTGCTTGCCTCGAATATAGGAAATTACCTCGTGTGGAATTTTCGCAATACCTTCTCTCGTGAATGTCCTGGCGCGAATATGAAAATCGTGGAGGATGGCCTCGATGATCGATACAAGGGTGACGGTTATCGGTTTTCGCAGGTACCGGCGAGTTTCTGAGTTTTCGTCACCATCGTACGCCTCGTAAAGCAATTTCAGTATGGCAAAATTGTAGCTGATGTTATCGCTGAGTTTGAAGTCAGCGATGAAATTGTTTCGAGTTACAAACACTATCGATCCTTTGCGCTCGCATCATGCGTGATCCTATGAGGCAGCCCTAGCAGTCGGGGCTTTCCTCGGAGGCGGGCCCTGCCGGCGCCGCGAGACTCACTGCAACTCACGGTCATCATAACTCACGTATTGCCGAGCACCTTGATTATCTCCAATATACAGCCGTCAAGATCAAGGACGATACGTACGTTGGGGACGACCTTCACGAATGCCATGTCGGCAAGGGGCGAGATATGAGATGGGACGAGATCGCGTTGCGGTCGGCCGCATCGCGGACTATTATTCTGGCGGCATAGCGGGCGGGATCGTGACCCGCAACTACCTCCGACGACCGCGGTGGCCTTCTACATGACACGTGTCCCTGCAGCTCGCTTCGCATAAGGCACCCGTTTGCTCTAACGCGATTCAACAACGCACACTGGCGGCGGCGTTCGTTTCGCGCCGCGTAACCATAGTAGCCCCGTACCGTGCCACATGGGTGGCATCACGAAGTCGAGTTTTGGGGGTTCCCGATGGGAACACTCCATACAGTCGGTCGCCGAATGGCGATTCCGCCGCCGCAGATTCGACATGGGAATGGGGGCTGAGCCGGCCAGAAAGCGAGGAGACGCACCGATGCGATTTATGTTACTGATGATCCCCAAGGGTTACGAGAGTGCCAAGCCCGGCACCATGCCCGACGCCGCAGCCGTCGCCGCCATGATGAAGTACAACGAATCGCTGCAGCAAGCCGGCGTGCTGCTCGCGCTCGACGGTTTGCATCCGCCCTCGATGGGCGCGCGCGTCTCCTTCCCCGGCGGAAAGCCCACGGTGACCACTGGGCCATTTGCCGATGCGAAGGAAGTCGTTGGCGGCTACTGGATGATCGAGGTGACGTCGAAGGAGGAAGCCATCGCGTGGGCATCGCGCTGCCCCGCTTCCGGCAACGACGTGATCGAAGTTCGCCAGGTGCAGGAGTTCTCGGACTTTCCGGCCGACGTCCAAGAGGCTGCGGCTGGGTTTCCCGAGATGCAGGCGCGATCCGAACG
>SCQY01000016.1 GCA_004298665.1 bacterium
CAGCGCGAGGCCACCGTATCCGACCGCATCGGACCCTGAGACGTAGAACGTGCATCTGCCGCATTGCTCAATGCGCCATGCGCGCAGGGAGGTCGGTCAGCAGCTCCTCGAAGGCGGACTGCACGCCTTCCGCAAGCGTAGGATGAATGAAGACGGCATCGAGGATCGGCTGCGGTGAGCGGCTCTTCGTGGCCATCGCCGTCGCCACCACATGCACGATCTCGCCGGCGTTCGGGCCGAAGAGATGCGCGCCGAGGATCGCGCCGCTGGCTTTGTCAGCCAGCACCTTGATGATGCCGTCGCGCTCTCCCATCGCCCGTGCCCGGCCGACCTTGGCGAAAGGATAGGTAGCCACGGCCGGATCGAAGCCGGCGGCGCGCGCTTCCGCTTCGGTGAGCCCTACGCGGGCGACTTCGGGCTCGGTGAAGACCGCGCCGGGAATCACCGTGGGATCGAAGCGTTCGCTCGCCCCGCTGCTTGCGTTGCGCGCCGCAATGCCGCCTTCCATGACGGCGACGTGCGTGTAGAGCTGGCTGCCGCTGGCGTGGCCGATTGCATCGCCGATCGCGAAGACTCCGTCCGCGCTCGTGCGCATGGTGGGATCGACGTCGATCCAGCCTGCAGCGGTCGTCGCGATCCCCGCGTGTGCAACATCCAGCGCCGCGGCGTTGGGCTCGCGCCCGATGGCCAAGAGCACTTCGTCGGCGGGGAAGCGCCGCTCGCGTCCGTCGACCATCGCGATCACGATGCGCGGTGCGTCTCCGTCGCCGGTCTGCCCTCGCTCCATGCGCAGCACGTTTGCGTGCGGCACCATCTCCAGCCCCTCCCGGGCCAGGTACGCCGTGAGCGCGGCGCCGATATCGGGGTCCTCGTGCGGCAGCACGCGATCGCCGCGGAAGAGTACCGTGACCGCACTGCCGAAGCGTGCGAACATCTGCGCGAACTCCATGCCGATCGGCCCCGCGCCGACGACCACTAAGCGGCGCGGGAGTTGCTGGAGCTCCATGATCGAGGCGTTGGTGAGATAGCCGGCCTCTCGCGCACCGGGGATCGCCGGCGTCACGGGGCGAGAGCCCGTGGCCACGATCACCGAAGCTGCGGAGAGTTGGCGACCGTCGTCGAGAGCGAGCGTGTGGGCGTCTGCAAAACGCGCCTGGCCGCGAATGAGATCGAGCTGCTCAACATGTTCGAGCGAGCCCGTCAGCCGGCCGACGACATCGGCCACCACCGCGTCCTTGCGCGCGATCACCTGGGGGAAGTCGACGCTCACACCGCGCACGGTGAAGCCGAAAGCGGCGTTCTCCGGGCGGCGCGCCAAGTGAATCAGTTCTGCGGTCCTGACCAGGGCCTTGGTGGGGATGCACCCCACGTTCATTCAGGTTCCGCCGATCTTGTCGCGCTCCACTAACGCGACATGCATGCCTTGTTCGGCGGCGCTGAAGGCGGCTGAGACGCCGCCCATCCCCGCCCCGATGACGATCAGGTCGTAACGATCCACGTTGTTGTCCTTCTTGCTACGGATGCGCGGCAAATGTCGCGATTCGGGACCAGGTTGCGGCTGGGGCGCCGTCGGTACCAACGATCCGTCCCCGCGCATCGACGAGGTAATAGATGTCCGGATATGCGTGAGGGTCCAGTGCGCGGGTCTGCGCTTCAGTGGCCTCGCCCCAGTACCAATTGGGCGATGCGGCTGCCATCCCGGCGGCTTTGCGAAACGCGGCCAGCGGAGGGCCCGGATACCCGAGGTCCTGTGCGACTTCCAACTGGACGACGCTGATGTTGCTAGCGCGCAGTTCGGCGATATGCTGCGCCATGACGGCGGTGCCGCCTTGGCAGGAGGAGCACCAGGTAGCCATCAGCCACAGGACGTAGGGCCGGCCACGGAGCGCCGCGGGCGCGAGCGTCGAGCCATCGATCATGCGATATGTAAACGCCGGTACGGGTTCTCCGATGGAGAGCCCGCCCGACGCTACGGCGGATTGCGGAAACCAGGCTGCGAGAGCCAGGAGCGTACCGGCGAACACGAGGCAGCACGCGTGCAGCCGGCGGCGGATGAGATTGGTCATGGTCATCGTTTCTCCGGCGCGAGCGCGCAGCCGGACGTCAAGTTGTAAGCAGTAAGCCAGACCGAGAGCAACACCAAGCCAACGGACACGGAGACGAACGCCGCAGCATGCAGGGCGAAGAACGCCTGGAAGACGCCGCTGGTACGGAAGATCGTCGGTGCCGAGACGCCCAGTGCCGCCAAGATGAGCGGAATCACGGGCGTGCAGCAGAGACTGCTGGGGAGTAGGCTTGCGACCAATCCGCCGATACCCAGTGCTCCCGCCCCTTTGCGCAGGCCCCCGTTACCGCCGGCGGCCGCCGCATTCATCGCGATCACGAGGGCGAAGCCATAGCCCAGAAGCACGGACGCCAGTACCTGCCACGGCGTAAGGAAGCGCAGTGCTGCAAATGAAAGGGCGCCGAGCGTCCCGGCGGGCAGCGCGATGACGTAGAAGAACGAGACCAGGCTGCCCAACACCAACACGATCACCAGCGTTCGCGCGAGCGCCGGACGGCAAAACGTCGTGGTCAGGGCCAGGATCAATCGTTGCATTGGGAGCATCGCTACGGGTCGAGCGGGTGGCGCTGCACGGGCCAAGCTGAC
>SCQY01000182.1 GCA_004298665.1 bacterium
GGACTGCTGGCAATGCTGGTTCTGCGCCAGCCCGACATGGGGACGGCCAGCCTCTACATCATGGTGGGTCTGCTGATGCTCTTCGTGGCGGGCGCACGTCTGCCGCATCTGCTGGCTACGCTGGCTTGCACGGCGCCGCTGGTGGCTTACACCGTGATGATGTCGCCGTACAAGCGCGCGCGCATCATGGCCTTTCTCGACCCTTGGAGAGATCCGCAGAACACGGGCTTTCATATCATTCAGTCGCTGCTGGCGCTGGGCAGCGGGGGACTCTTCGGCGTGGGCCTGGGCGAATCGCGCCAGAAGTTCTTCTACCTGCCTGAGCAGTACACGGACTTCATCTTCGCCGTCATCGGCGAGGAGATGGGCCTCATCGGCTCGATCGTGGTGCTGGTGCTCTTCGTGTGGCTGGGCTACCGGGCCATCCGCATCGCCATCGGCGCCCCTGATGCGTTTGGCTTCTACCTCGCCGTCGGCTGCGCCGCTACGATCGTGCTGCAGGCGCTGGTGAACATCGGCGTGGTCACCTCGTCATGGCCCGTGACCGGCGTTCCGCTGCCCTTCATCTCCTTTGGCGGCAGCTCGCTGATGGTCAACCTGATCTGCGTTGCGCTCATCCTCAACGTGGGCTGCAGCCGCCGCGCCGGCATGGGCATCCGCTCCTTGGGCGTGCGCGGCGGGGCCGCCGCTTGAGAGTCGCCTTCGCCGGCGGAGGCACCGGCGGCCACGTCTACCCGGCGCTCGCGCTTGCCCAGGCGCTCCAGGAGCGCGATCCCAGCACGGAGATCCGGTTCTTCGGCATGGGCGACGGCATCGAAGCCCGCCTGGCGGCGGCGGCGGGCTATTCGTTCGAGGCGGTGCCCGGGGCGCCGCTCGAGCGCAAACTCTCGCTCCGAACGCTGCGCACGGCCGCCGTCAATCTCGCGGCGCTAGCGGTGGCTTTCGCCAAGCTGGCGTCGTTCAAGCCGCAGGTCTTGGTGGCCACCGGCGGCTACGTCAGCCTCCCCGTCATCTGGGCCGCTTGGCTCCAGCGGCCGCTCCGGCACACCCGCATCGCGCTGCTGGAGCCGAACGCCATGCCGGGCCTGACGAACCGCTTGGCCGCGCCGTTGGCCGACGAGGTCTGGGGCGCCTACGCCGATGCGGCACGTGTCTTTGGTGAGAAGTTCCAGTTGACGGGCGTTCCCGTGCGCCCGGACGTGCGCCGCCTGCGCCCCAAAGACGTTGCGCGCAAGGCGCTGGGCCTGGATCCCGTGCGGCCCACGCTGCTGGCGATCGGCGGCAGTCAAGGCGCGCGCAAGATCAACCAGGCGCTCGCTTCGCTCGTGACGCGCCGCTCGCTGGACGGCTGGCAAGTGATTCACGTCACGGGCGCGCGCGACTACGAATGGATGCAGGCGGAGGAGCACGACTTAGCCCCTGGAAATAGCGTAGCGCTCCTGCCGTACCTCGATGACATGGCGCTCGGTTATGCCGCCGCCGACCTCGTCGTGGCGCGCGCGGGCGCCTCGACGCTCGCTGAGCTCGCGGCGACCGGCACCGCATCGATCCTGGTGCCCTATCCGTTCGCGTCGGAGCATCATCAGGCCAGGAATGCCGAGGTGTTCACGCGCGCAGGCGCAGCGGTAACGATTGCCGATAACGAAGTCGACGGCGACCGCTTATGGTGGACGCTCGTCGAGCTGCGGGCACCGGGGAAGTTGGAGGCGATGCGAGCCGCCGCCCGCGGGCTGGCGCGCGACGATGCGGAACAAGCGCTCGTGGAGCGCCTACTGAAGGGGAGCGCGCTCCCGGAGGAAGTTTGAGTCAGAGTTCGGGGTACGTCCACTTCGTCGGCATCGGCGGCATCGGCATGAGCGCACTTGCGCGCCTGCTCATCGCTCAAGGCGTCGCCGTCTCCGGGTCGGACCTCAACGCATCGCCTCGTTTGCGTCAACTGCGTGAGCTGGGAGCGCGCGTTGCCGTCGGCCACCGCGCGGAGAATGTCGAGGGCGTGCGCCGCGTGATCGTCTCGTCGGCGATTCCCATGGAGAATCCCGAAGTGCGCGCCGCTCGCGAACGCAGCATCCCCATCGTCACGCGTGGGGTCCTGCTTGCGGAAATGATGGAGGGTCGCTGCGGCATCGCCGTCTCCGGCACGCACGGCAAGACGACGACCACGACGATGGTTGCGGCGGTGATGGAGGCGGGCGGCCTCGATCCCACCGTGCTCGTCGGAGGGGAGATCGTCGGCCGCGGCGTCAACGCCAAGCTAGGCGGCGGCCGCTACTTGGTGGCGGAGAGCGACGAATCGGATGGTTCCTTTCTCGAGCTGCGGCCGTGCATCGCCGTCGTCACCAATATCGAGAACGATCACCTCGCACACTACGGAACGTTCGAAGCGCTCTGCGATGCCTTCCGCCGATTCACCGAGCTGCTCCCTCACGACGGCTTGGCCGTGATCGGCGTCGACTGCGCGAGCGCGGCGCGGGTGGCGGCGATGTCGCGCGCTGCACGTACCGTGACGACCGGGCTGGGCGATCGCGCCGAACTTACGGCCGGCGATCTGGTGCAGAAGTCTGGCGGAAGCCGCTTCACCGCGCTGCTGCACGGGAAGCCGCTGCTCGAAGTGGCGCTCTGCGCTCCAGGCTTGCACAATGTCGCCAACGCGCTGCATGCCATAGCCGTGGGTTTGGAGTTGAATATCCCCGTCGACCTGATCGTGCGCGGTCTGCGCGACTTCCGCGGCGTGCGCCGCCGCTTCGACGTGCTCTTTCGCTCGAGCGACGTAGCCGTGGTCGACGACTACGCCCACCACCCCACGGCCGTGGCCACGACGATCGCCGCGGCGCGCCAATATTGGCCCGGACGCGTCGTCGCCGCGTTTCAGCCGCACCGCTACACGCGCACCGCGTATCTCATCGACGACTTCGTACGGGCGTTGATCGGTGCCGACGAAGTGCTGGTGACGGACGTCTACGCTGCCGGCGAGCAGCC
>SCQY01000183.1 GCA_004298665.1 bacterium
TGGATGCGCCGGTAACCGGGTATCTCGACGCCGACACAGCGGTGCGCGGCCATGTTCCAAACCTCACGACGGCGACGACGGCGTCCCTGCGCGACGGTACTGCCGGACACATGCAGATCTCGCGTCTGCGCATCGCTGCCGCAACGGCGGCTGACCGCGGCACGATCACGTCGGTGATCCTGGAGACTCCGTTCTTCACGGCGACAGGGTCGGGATCGTTTGGAGTCGGCACAAACCAATCGCTGGACCTCAGCGCTCACGGCACGGCCCCCGATATCGGCGCCCTCCTGCGATCGGCCACCGGGCAGGTGGCTGACCTCGGCGGAGCGCTCGATACGACGCTGCGAATCGCCGGCACGCGCGCGCAACCGCGCCTGAGCGATGAGTTCACGCTCAGCTCGCTCCGCGTCAGCAAGCTCACGATTCCGCGCGTCTCTGGTCAGCTCGCGCTTGACCAGCATTCGATCGAACTGCATAACGGCGAAATAGATCTCCAGCGCGGGCAGGCAAAGCTGGCGGGAAGGCTTCCCGTGCAGCTGTCGCCGTTTGCCATCGGACCAGCAGATGCGCCGGTTTCTCTTGCATTGACCGCCGAGGGCGTCGATGTATCGAACGCTACAGCGCTCTTGCCGAAGGGAGCCAGGGCGACGGGTCGGGTCGACGGCAGCGTCGCCTTGAGCGGCACAGTTGGTGCGCCCCGCATCACTGGAGCGCTGGCGCTCGCCAACGGTACGTTCGTAGGCCCGAGCGAGAGCGTGCCGATCACGAACGGAAGCGCGCGGCTAACGTTTACGGGCACGGCGGCGCAGCTGCGCAACGCGCATGCAAATGTGGGGGGCGGAACGATCGACGCAGCGGGCGCTGCTTCCATGCCCAATGTGTACAATCCGCAGACGCTCGCGTTCCGGCTCGATGCGAAGGCGCATCATCCGCGAATTGACGCCCCGGCCTACTTCAAGGGTCGGATCGACGGGGCAGTCTCAGCCGTTCGCAGCCCCGGACAGCAGCCGATGGTCGCCGGCAACCTTGCTGTCTCCGATGCGCGCATTCCGCTTTCGGCACTCTTCAACCCCAACGCGCAACGACAGCCGCAGCAGCCGCCGCCCGAGGTTGGCTTGAATCTCGCGCTGGCGTTCGGAAAGGACGTGCGGATCCAGAGTCCCAACGTCGACATCGGCGGGGAAGGCGCCGTCATCGTCGGCGGTACCACCCGGGCACCCAGCCTGGACGGAAGCTTCACTTCGACGGGTGGAACCGTCAGCTTCTTCCGAGAGTTCCGGCTCGAGAACGGATCCGTCGCGTTCGATCCGTCGAGCGGCATCATCCCCACCATCGATGCGGTCGCCGCGACACGCGTCACCAATCCGGATACTGATATCACGCTGCATGTGACGGGACCGGCGACCGGAATGAACGTGGAATTCAGCTCGGAGCCGGCCTACGATCGCGAGCAGATCTTAGGGCTGCTGGCGGGAGCGCAGGGCATCGGCGCCGTGCCCGGTGTTGCCTCCACCGGTGAGAGCGGTAACTTCTCCGCTGCCGCGACGACGCAGCAGCTTGCGCTCAGCGGCGTCAATCAGGTCTTCACGCGCAACTTGCTAGAGCCGCTCTCCAGCGCGCTTGGCAGCTCCCTTGGCTTTCAGAATCTTCAGCTGTTCAACGACCTTTCGAGCGGCTTCGGCGCGAACGCCGTGAAAGCGTTCGGGAAGGACGTCGATCTCGTTGCCTCGGAAAGCTTCGGCATCGCAAAGCGCGACAGCTTCGCCCTCAACGTCCGCCCCAACGACGCGACGGCCATCGAATTGATGGTGTACGATCAACAGCAAACGCAAGGGCTAGCCGCTCCGGAGTCGTCGATCGCGGGACTCGACCTGGCAGACCCGAGCGCCGCCTCGCTGCAGCTGATGACGGGCACGAACGGCTTCGCCCTGTCACTCAAGCGGGCGCTCAGGTGATGACGCACCTGATGCACGTGACGCGTCTCTTGACAGTCCCCGTACTCGCGGTGAGCCTCGCGTCGGGCTGCTCCGGGGCTCGCGCCGGTCCCCAGCAAACGCAATCGGCGCGTTCCGCACAATCCGCACCATCTGCGGCGGCCCGGCCGGCCGGCGTCCGTGCCGCATCGGTCGACGTTGCGGCGCTCATGGCGGCGCACCCGTTCTACGAAACGCTCAGACAGTACGACCGCGAGATCGCGGCGTTACGCGCTACGGAAACCATACCTGGACTCACGAACAACGCTGCCGCGTTCGATCACGATACGGCGGCCCTGCGCAACGACCTCACTGGCGCAGCGGCACATATGCGGAGTCTTGCAGCGCTCCAAGCGAACGACAACGAGCGTCGCGAAGATGATGCCGTTACCGCGCTGCTCGCCGCGACGGACGACTCTGCGGCCAACGGACAGACGATTGGCGCGCAAGTTCAGCAAGACTATCGCAGCCAGTATGCCGCACTTCGCGGCAACGCGGAGACGGACATGGCGCGCTATCGCGATGCTGTCCTTACACAGGAACGCTCCGCGCTCGCCGCCTTTGCCCACACGATCCTCAACGGCACCCAGCGTGCATACAACGCTCGATCGCAGCAATTCGCGGAGAAGGAGGCCGCGCTGGACATGGATGTCGTGCGCCAACAGGCAGCGGAGCGCCTCTCGCTGCGCCTGCGCCTACAGAATCTCGCGCTCACGAGAAGCGAGCGCGCGAACATCCTAGGCGAGCTGAAGGCGCTCAACGACAGCGAGGGCGATGCCGTAGCCGTCCAGCACCGTCAAGACGCCGCCGCGTTGGCCCAGTTCCGGAACCGGCTGCGCACGCGCGCACGCACCGCCTACAAGAACACGTCCAAGGAACTGCAAGCCAGAAGCGCGGCCAACCTCGCGGCGCGGGCGCGGGTCTTTCGCGTACAGGTTGCCGCAGCGAGCGGGCCGCCGCAGAATATCGTGGGATCGCCGGCAGCCATGTCCAGCATGCACGCGCAGGTCGAGGAATTTCATCGAGCCGACAGCGGACACTTCCGCAGCGGTGCTTTGGCGATGAGCTCTGCATTCGGCAGCGCGCGTGATGACCTGTTGGCCCGCTTCACGCGCCTACACGACGAGGACGCCGCGGTACGGCGCGACGCCCATTCGCAAATCGCGGCACTCAAACGCGACCGCGAAGCGCTGCGTGGCGAGATCGCGGCGGCAATCATGCGCGATGCCCGGCGGGCGGCGCGGGCGCACGGTCTATCCGCCGTCTACCCGTCCAACACAGCGCCGCGCGGCAGCCTGGATCTCACTTCGGCCGTCAGAGCCGATTTCGCCGCGTTTACCAGGTAGTGTCTGAGCCAGGCAACTCTAAGCCACGAGCGGCGTGCGCTCGAGGCGTGCGATCGTCTCTTCGACGACGGCGATCGTTTCCTCGGCGCCGGTGGTGCGCATCACGCGCTCGCGCAGCTCGCCGGCGCCGGGGAAGCCCTTGAGATAGTAGCCCAGGTGTTTGCGCATCTGCGGTACGGCGCGCTCCTCGCCCCACTCCGCCACCATGGTGCGATAGTGGTGGACCGCGTAGCGCAGGCGCGCCGCGGGCAGAGGACAAGGCTGCGGCTCCTCAGCCTCCATCAGCGAGCGCAGCGCAGAGATCAGCCACGGGTTGCCCAACACGGCGCGCCCCAGCATCACGGCATCGACGCCGCTCTCACGCATGCGTTCTATGGCGAGATGGGGATCGGCCAGGTCGCCATTGCCGATCACCGGGATGTCGACGGCGCGCTTGAGCGCGGCGATGTGCTCCCATTGCGCGGAGCCCTTGTAGAACTGGCGAGCCGTGCGCGCATGCAGCGTCACCGCCTGCACGCCCACGGACTGCGCGCGCTTGGCAACTTCGACGAAGACGAGGTCCTGCTCCGTCCAGCCCAGCCGCATCTTCATCGTCACCGGGCAGTCGACGGCCTCGACCACGGCCCGCATGATCGCTTCGCAGCGGTCGACGTCGCGCAGGCAGGCGCTCCCGCCCTCCGTCTTCGTGACCTTAGGGGCAGGGCAGCCGAAGTTGATGTCGACGATGTCCGCGCCGCACTCGCGCACGACTTTCGCCGCATAGGCCATGGTCTGGGGGTCGCTGCCCCAGAGCTGGGTCGAAACGGGGCGCTCCAGCCCGTGCTGGTCGATCATCTCCATCGTCCGCCGGTTGCCGTACTGCAGAGCGTTCGAAGAAACGAACTCCGTCACCGTCAGACCTAGCCCGAAGGGCTTGTAGAGCGCGCGTAGCGTACGGTTGGTAACCCCCGACATCGGCGCCAGGACGATGGGGGGCCAGATCGTGTGGGGTCCGATCCGTAGCGGCGGGATCGCTTGGGCCATAGCACTGCCGATTCTACCACGTCATCCGCCGTTCATCATCAACGGCTATGCTCGGCACGTGAACCTCGCCTCGTTTGGCCTCCATCATCGGCGCGCGATCGCTCTCGTCGCCGCGATCCTCGCGCTCGCCGGCCTCCAAGCCTACCTCGTCCTACCCAAGGCCATCTTCCCCGCGATGGCCTTTGCGCGCGTGGAGGTTACGGTCAGCCGCGGCGACACGCCGGCCGAACAGATGAACCTCCAAGTGGCGCGCCCGCTCCAGGCGGCGGTAACGCTAGCCCCCGGCATCCGTTCGGTACGCGCGAACTCCTCGCAAGGCAACGTCGATCTCATCGCCGACTTTTACGGCAACACCGATCCCAACCGCGATCTCCAAGCGATCACGCAGGCGCTCTCGACGCTCTCCGGGAGCCTTCCAACCGACGCGCAGGTCCAGGCGCGCATCGTCGCGTCGAACTTCCAGCCGATTCTCTCGTTTGCGTTCACGTCGCCGCATGTCTCACGCACGATCCTGCACGAGCAGATCGAGCGCAGCTCCACGGCGATCTTCACCGGCATCCCCGGCATGGCGCGCATGATGGTGGTGGGAGGCAACCCGCGCGAGTTTGCCGTGGACGTCGATCCGCTCAAGCTCGCGGCCCGCAAGCTCACGATCGCGGACGTGGAGCAGGCCATCGCAGGCGCCACGGCCGTGCAGTCGATCGGACACGGCGAGAGCGGCTACCGCCGGCTCTTCGCCACCGTCGATGCGCGCATCCAGGACGCGCAGGGCATCGCCGCCATCCCCGTCGCCGTGCGCAATGGCGTCACGCTGCGCGTGGGCGACGTCGCCAACGTCCACCTCTCGGTCGCGCCCACCACCAACTCGGCCAGCGCCAACGGCCGGCCGGTGGTGACGCTCAGCGTCTACGCGCAGCAAAACGCGGACTTGGTGAAGCTGGCGAACATCTTCGAGAGCCGCTTACCCCGGCTTACGCGCGCGCTGCCGGCCGATACGCAGATCACGAAGTACTGGGATCAGACCACGCTGATCCGGGAATCGCAGCGCACGCTGCGGGACTCTATTTTGATCGGCGCGGCGCTGGCGGTGGGGGTGATCTTCTTCTTCTTGGGCAGCTGGCGCGTCACGGCGATCGCCGCCTTCGTCATTCCCATGGCGATGCTGGTGACCTTCGTCTTCATGCGCGTGGCGCACGAGAGCGTCAACCTCATGAGCGCCGGCGGGCTAGCGGTAGCGGTGGGGCTGATCATCGACGACGCCATCGTGGTCATCGAGAACATCGAGCGCAACCTGCAGTTGGGCAAAGGACGCCGCGCGGCGATCGTCGACGCGAGCGGACAGATCTCCGCCGCCATGATCGCCTCGACCACCACGACGCTGGTGGTCTTTCTTCCACTGGCATTCGTCAGCGGCATCACGGGCTCGTTCTTCCGCGCGCTCTCGATCACGCTGGGCGTCTCCCTGATCGCCTCGCTGCTGTTGGCGCTCTTCCTGGCGCCGATCCTCGCCGAGCGTTTTCTCGCCGGCGGCGAGCGCAAGGTACGGCACAACCGCGTGTTGGAGGCGCTGCTGCGCGCCTACGAGCCGATCTTGCGCGGCGCGTTGGCGCGCCCGTGGAAGGCCTATGCGGTGGGCGCGGTCTGCCTCGTGCTCACCGTGGTGATCCTCACGCGGCTGCCCAACGGCTTTCTGCCGCGCATGGACGAAGGCGCCTTCGAAGTGGGCTACACGCTGCCGCCGGGAACCTCGCTAGCGGAGACGATGCGCGTGGCCGACGGCATGGAGCGGATCGTCTCCGCGTCCCCCGGCGTGCGCGCGCAAGGCAACTTCACCGGCATCGACACGACCGGCTTCACCCCGCTGCCGCAGAATCAAGGCGTCCTGCGCGTCACGCTGCGCGCGGCGGGGACACGCCCGCCCATCGAAGACCTGATCGAGCATGTACGCGACCGTTTTCAGGACGCCTACCCCAACGTCCAACTCAGCTTCCACCAGGTCTTGGAGGACATGATCAACGATCTCTCCGGCGCCCCGGCGCCGGTGGAGATCAGGCTCTCCGGCCCCGACCATCGCGTGCTGACGGCGCTGGCGCCCAAGGTCGCCGCGGCCGTCTCCTCGGCGGCGGGCATCCACGACGTCTTCGACGGGGTGGTGGTGGAGGCGCCCTCACTGGCGATCCGCCCGCGGCTGGGGCTGCCGGCGGGATTAGGACTCTCGCCCAGCGACTTCGACGCCACGCTCTCTGCCGCCGTGCGCGGCGACGTTGCGGCCGGTATCTCCGTACCACCTAACGTCGTTCCGGTCCGCGTTCGCTACGCGCCGCAATGGCGTTTCGCGCCGGAGCAGATCGCCGACATCCCGGTGGTTGGATCCAACGGCGTGGCCGCGCTGGGAAGCCTGGCCGACATCGGTCCCGCGCCGCCGCGCAGCGATATCTACGAGGCCAACGGCCAACCCCAAGACGTCGTCACCGCGTCGTACTCCGGCACCCTCTCCACGGCCATTGCCAATCTCAAGCACGCGCTCGCGAACGTGACGCTGCCGCCGGGCTACCGCGCCGTGATCGGCGGCGCCTACGCCGCGCAGCAGCAGTCGTTCAAGGAGTTCGCGGTGGTGGGCATCGTGGCGGTGCTGCTGGTCTTCGTGGTGATGGTCTTCACCTTCCGCAGTTACCGCGAGCCCGCAGTGCTTCTGATCGCAATTCCGTTAGCGATGGTGGGCGTAGCCGTGGCGCTCCTGGTGACGCGCACGCCCTTCAACGTCTCCTCGTTCATGGGCTTGATTCTGCTGGTTGGCATCGTGGTCAAGAACGGCATCCTGCTGCTGGACGCCGCACGCAAAGAGCTCGATGCGGGCGCGAGCATCGATGACGCGCTCGTCGCCGCGGGGCGCATCCGCCTACGCCCGATCGTCATGACGACGCTCGCGGCCATCGGCGGCTTGCTGCCGCTGGCGCTGGGCATCGGCGCCGGCTCGGAGTTGGAGCGGCCGCTCGCCATCGCGGTCATCGGCGGCCTCTCCACCGCCACGATCTTCACGCTGGGGATCATCCCCACGTTCTACGCCGCGATGAAACGCTGGAGGACGACCCAGGCATGACCCCGACACTCACGCTCGCGCTCTCGCTGCACGGCGCCGTCACGCAGGCGTTGGCGCATGATCCCGCCGTGCTGCAGGCGCGCGCCGAGCGCGATGCCGCCTCCGCCGGTGCGCTGGCCGCGCGCGCGGGCAGCGCGCCGCAGCTCTTCGTTTCGTACGCGCTCACGCCGCAGGCCGGCACAACCGGCACGATCGCGCAACGCACCACCGTGGTGGGCCTAAGCAAGGCCTTCGCCTTCCCCGGACAGGCGGCGGCGCAGACGTCGGCGGCACGCTCCACGCAGGGCGCCGCCGACGCGCGCTTGGAGCGCGCGCGTCACGAGGCCACACTGCGCGTGGTGGTGATGTATCTCGATGCGGTGGTAGCCGACGACGAAGCCTCCATTGCCGCTACTCAGACGGCCGGCGCCAAGCGCCTGCTGGATGCGGCCAACCTGCGCCTGCGCGCAGGCGACGGTCCACGCATCGACGTGGAGCAGGCTGCCGCCGCGTACGCCTCCGCGCAGGCGGCACAGGCCGGCGCCGACGGCAAGACGCAGACCGCCTTCGCGACGTTGGATCTCGCGCTGGGTCTGGAGCCTTCGGCCCGCCCGACGCTAGAGCAGCCGCCCACGCTCACGTTTGCGACCCCCGCCGAGCAGGCGGCGGTGAACGCGGCACTGGGCGCGCGCGGGGATCTGCGCGCCGCCGACGACGACGTGCGCGCGGCCCAGGCGTCTCTGCGTGCGGCGACGCTGGCGTACGCGCCCTCGCTCGATGCTGCGGCCGGGAGGCAGTCGGGCATCGACTCGGGCGCGCTGGTTGCCGGCGCCACGATCTCGCTGAATCTCCACGTCCCCATCGACAGCGGCGGCGCCGTGCGCGCGCAAACGGCGGCGGCGCGCGCCGGTGTCGAGCGGGCGCTGGCGGCACGCGAAGCCGTGCGCCGCGACGTGGTGTTGGAGGTGGAGTCGGCCTTGGCCGGCACGCGCTCCGCGCAGATACGCGTTGAAGCGGAGCAGCGCGCCGTCGCAGCGGCGCAGGCCGCGGCCGGCGCGGCGAGTCTTGGATTCGCGCACGGCGCCATCAGCGCGTTTCAAGTGCTCTCGGCGCAGGCACAGGAGGCGGCGGCGCGCGGCGCGCTGATCTCGGCGCAGGCCGACGCCGTTAAAGCTCGTTATGCATTGCGGCTAGCGCAAGGAGTCGATCCAGATGTCACCCCGTAATCGAATCTTCATCGCCGCCGGCGCCGGCGCCGTGCTGCTCCTGGCCGTGGTGCTGCTGCACGGCCGGCAAGGCGGTGCACTCAGCGCGCAAAGCGCCCCCACCGCCGCGCCGGCGCAACACGTGCAGACGGCCGCCGTGCGCATCGGCAACGTCGCCCACGAGGTCCGCGGCGAAGGCCGCATCGCGGCCGCCCCGGGCGGGATCGCGCAGCTCTCGTTCGCGGAGGCTGGGCGCATCGCCGCCGTCGACGTCCACGCCGGCCAACACGTGTCCGCCGGCGAAGAGGTGGCGCGTCTCGACCTCACCACGGTCGGCGCCGCGGCGAACGGCAACATCCAACCGCTGGCGGTACAGCAAGGCGCGGCGCAGGAGCGGCTAGACATCGCCACGCGGCAGCTGGAGCGCGCGCGGCGTTTGACGCACTCGCCAGGCTCGGAATTGAGTCCCGAAGCGGCGCAGGTGCGTCAGGACCAGGCGCGTTTGCAGGGCGACCGATCCGCGCTGGAACGGCAGCAGACGCTCTTGCAGGGCGGCGTCGCTGCGCTCAAAGACGTGGAGGCGGCGCGCCAGCAGGTGACGCTGGACGAGGCGGCCCTAGCAGCCGACCGCGCGAAGCTTCCCGACTCGCTGCTGCAGGCGCGCCAAAACTACGCGCAGGCACTCTCGGACGCCGCCGCCGGCAGCGCGACCCTGGATGCGGCGCGCCGCGGCGAGAGCAACGCCACGCTGCGCGCGCCCATCGACGGTGTGGTAACCACGGTGGAGCGCAATCCCGGCGAGTGGGCCGATGCCGGAGCAGTGATCGCCACCGTGGTCAATCCCGCCGCAGCGCAACTGCGCGTGGCGCTCTCCGGCGATCAAGCGGCGCTCGT
>SCQY01000184.1 GCA_004298665.1 bacterium
CCGGAGACCAAGAGCCAGGCCGCGAAGTGCTCCTCACGCAGCAGCTGCACGAACTCGCGATGGGCACGCGGGAGGAAGGCATCGCGCTCCGCCGGGACCATGATCCCCATCTCCAGCAGGCTGGCTGCGCGCAGGCAGGCCAAATCGTACGCGTCGACGATCGAGGCGCGTGCGATGTAGACCCCCGTGGACTCCGCGATCTCCATGGCTTCCATCCTTATAAAAAAACAGCGAGCGCACCGTCCTCGGTGCGCCCGCGCGATCCTCTGCTGTCCGCTTCGCCGTCAGAACATATCGACGAAGCCCAGCGCGAGGTGCGCGAGCTTCGGGGACGGTCGGCGAACGCGGTCTCCTAGATTCATGTAAGAGAGAAGGTACCACGCTTGCGGGCATTCGTCAACGATGGCGCCTCAACGCGCGTCGTTGCGGATGGCCGGCGCGAGCACGGCGCCCAGCGCTACGGCCAAATAGCCCGCCGCTGCTACCGCCATCGCCGGGTGCGGGCCGATGCGATCTGCCAGGTACCCAAAGACCAGGACGCCTGGCGCCATACCACAGAGCACGAAAAGACGCACCGCGCCGAAGACGCGCCCTACCATCTCGTCGGGCGTGACACGCAGCCGCCAGCCAATGATCTGCGTTGCTTCGAACTGCGCGCCGCCGTTGCCGATGGTCCAGAAGATCGCAGCAAGCCAGACGTTGTGCGCCAGCACCACGGGTACGAAGAAGAGCGCGTCGATCGCGTATGCCGCCGTCAGCGCGCGGCCGAAAGGCCAGCGCGTTGCGAGCTTGCCCGCCAGCAGCGATCCCACGATCGCGCCGCAGGCGCTGATGCCCAGGAAGAGCCCCACGCCTCCGTCGCTCGCGCCGAAGTCGCGCTTGAGGAACGGAATGAGAATCGAGTAGCCGCCGATGCCGAAGACGTTGAGCAAGAGGCTTGTCAGCGATACCGCGCGCATGGCCTCGTCGCGCAGTAGGAAGCGAAATCCCGCGGCGATGTCGTGCACCACGGTGCGCAGGCTCGGCAGACCATGCGGGTCGTCCGGGCCGAGCGTCGGCACCAGCGCTAGCGAGGCCTGCGAGCAGAGGTAGGTGAAGGCGTTGATCGCCAGTGCCGGCAGGGGCCCGAAGATGCCGAAGAGCGCGCCGCCGGCCATCGGGGCGATCATGTTCGAGGTGCTCTCCGCGGCCATCAGCGCCGCGGTCGCCTGTGTGGTCTGCGATTTGCCCAGCAAATAGGGAATGCTCGACGACTGTCCGCCCAGGAAGAAGGCCGCGCAGATGGAGATCACGACCAGCCCAGCGTAGAGCATGGGAACGGTCAGCGCGCCCATCGCGAAGACGACGGCGAATGCGGTCATCACGAGAAAGCGCACGAGATCGCATGCGATCATCAGACGCCGGCGATCGACGCGGTCGGCCAGCGATCCGCCGACGAGGCCGAAGAGCGCGAACGGTCCCAGCTCGCAGACGAACGAGGCGCTGGTGGAGAGCGCCGAATGCGTCAGATGGTAGACCAGCAGCGGAACGGCGAGCGTGCGCAGGCCGTCGCCCACGTACGAGAAGGCTTGGCCGGCGAAGTACTGACGGAAGGACGGCGACGCGAAGACGCCGCCGCGCGGAATAGCAGACATACGTTGGGCAGCTCCTGAGCGGGCGCGAGTGACGGCGGCCGGAGTTGACGTATGTCGCTATCGCATAGTAGCGGGATTCTACGACAGCGGAGCGCGCGCTGTCAAATCATCGTGCGAAGGCGCTTGCCGGGCGCACGCCCAGGCCCGGCTCTTCCGGCAGCGTGATCTTGCCGTTGCGGTAGGTCATGCCGACGTACGGGTCCTCGCGTAGCAGGAAGGGCCCGTCGAGATCGGCCCAGTCGACCAGCGGTGAGAGATGGGCCGCAGCCGTCTGCAGGATGCCGCTCTCTACCATGCAGCCCAGCATAATCTTGAAGCCGCAGGCGCGCGCCGTGTGGATCATCTCCAGCGCGCCGCGGATGCCGCCGCACTTCACGAGCTTGACGTTGATGCCGTCCACGCAGCCGTAGAGCTTGGGCAGGTCGCGGGCATCGCGACTGTCCTCGTCGGTGACGATGGGTATTGTGCTGCGTTCCTTGATCCAGCGCAGCTGCTCCGGGTTCCCGGCTGGGATCGGCTGCTCGCAGAACTCGATCTCCAGCGGCTCGATCTCGCGCAGGATCTCGACGGCGCGCTCCGGCGTCCAGCCTTCGTTGGCGTCGATGCGGATCGTGCCGTGGTAGATGCCGCGGATGGCCCGTAGGATTTCGATCTCGTTGCCGGCGCCCAGCTTCACCTTGAGCACGGGGTGATCGCCGACTTCACGCACCTTCTCCAGCATCGTCTCCGGGTCGTCGATGCCGACCGTGAACGACGTATAGGGCGTGCGCGAGGGGTCCAGACCGAAGTAGCGCCAGAGCGGGATTCCCAAACGCTTGCCGATCATGTCGTGGAGGGCGATGTCGAGTCCCGTGCGCGCGGCCGGCGGCGTGCGCTCGGTGAGAAGGTTCTGCAAGGCGAACGGATCGTCGCCTAGCGAGCCGAAGTTGCGCCAGTAGGCTTCCACGGAGTCGAGACTTTCGTGGTAGCGCGTGACGGGCGAAGACTCGCCCAGGCCGACATGCTCCCCGTCGCTGAGCGCGAAGCGCATGGTGCGCGCGGTATCCGCGCTTCCGCGGGTGATCGTGAACGTGTGCTTGAGCGGCATCTCCAGCCGCGTCAACTCGAGCTGCAAATCGGCCATGGCGACTCTGATTTGTCAAGGGGGCGCCGGCGAACCTTTGTCAAGGCGACGGGCATTGACTTTTGTGCTATAGTGCTGGAGCGCGCTCTGCGGTGCACGTGGACGAGCCGTCGGTGTAGAGCCAACGTACAAACCCAAGGGAGCACCATCTCCGGTACCGACACGCGCGAGGGTGTCCATCACCTTCACCACAGGCGGCCGGGACGCACCCACCTGCGAGAGCAGGTTCTAACCTCAGGCTCGATACGACACGGTGGAGCACGCTTTTAAACGTCAGGCCGTATCTCGAGTGGATTGTGTGGGGCGAGATGGATGGCTCTTCACGAGGGACTCTGAGGTCCGCGCGGAGCCAGGAGGGCGAGAGCGCGGACGAAGGTAGCAGGAGGCGCGCAGGATAGCGCGCCGACGAGCGTCCCTCGTGAGGAGCCATCCGTCTCGCCCCGCGCGAAGCCGCTGTGGGGAGGCCACCCCAATCTCACATCGTGGCTTTGGTGGCGATGTCCTTGGCCAGCATCACGCGCAACCAGTTCACCAGTCGCGGCACGGCCGTGCGTTCCTCTTCCTCGCCGTCGTAGGCCAGGATCAGCGGGCCGGGAAAGCCTTCGAAGAAGCGCAGCACGGCGCGCAGATCGTTGCGCTCGTCGGCGCCGAATGTGTCGATGTTCCCCGACGCGTGATAGCCGGCCACGGTGTCGCGGCGCAGCTCCGATGGCTCCATCGCCTCTTGCGGCAACTCCGCGACGTCTACCGCGTAACGCAGCCAGGCGGAATCGGTCTGCTTGGAGAGCGTCTTCAGGTCGGCCACGCCGGCGGCGGCCGTCCCGGGCGCATTGTGCAGCGCGATCGTGACGTTGAGGCGCTTGGCGGCCCCGGTGGCGTCCTTCAATGCGTGGACCACTTGGCCGAGCGTGGCGCCTAACGCCTGCGAGGCGCCCAGGTGCACGACCGCGAGCGGGGCACCCAGCGTCGCGGCCATTTGCAGCGACGCTTCGAGACGCTCGAGCGCTCCCTCGGCGGCCGGCTCGAACGTCGTCACCAAGGCTTCGACGGCTAGCCCCGTATCGACGGCCATCTTCTTCAACTGGGCGAGGTACTCGCCGTCGCTCCGCGGAAAATGGCGCTCGTCAAAGGCGACGCCGTCGACTGGCAGCTCGCTTCCGCAAAGGTCCAGC
>SCQY01000185.1 GCA_004298665.1 bacterium
CCGGCTGATAGAGCACCTTAGGGTTGCTCCCGTCGGCACCCAGCGAGGTACCCAGGCAACAATCCTGGTCGCAAGCTTCCAGGATCACCGCCCCCGCTCCGTCACCGAACAACACGCACGTCGAACGATTGGTGTAATCGGTAATCTTGGAGAGCGACTCCGCGCCGATGAGCATCACGCGCTGGTAAACGCCGCTGCGGACGAGGCTGGATGCTACCGTCAAGCCGTAGACGAAGCCCGAGCAGGCGATGCTGATGTCGAAAGCCGCCTTCCCAGGGGCGTCTAGACCGTTGGCCACGAGGCACGCCGTGGCGGGAAAGGGGTAGTCCGGCGTCACGGTCGCGACGACGAATGCGTCGATATCGCCGGCATCCAGACCCGCACGCGCAAGAGCACGGCGCCCCGCCTCGATGGCGAGATCCGACGTGGCCTGATCCGCCGCGGCGATGTGCCGCCGCTTCATCCCAGTCCTGGACGTGATCCATTCGTCATTGGTGTCGACGAGCCGCGCCAGGTCCTCGTTGCTCAGGATCCTCTCCGGAGCGTAACTGCCGACGCCGGCGATACGGACCCCTCGAACCACGCTAGCGGCTCGCGCCCGGGTTCTCATCCACGGGCTCGACCGCCAGACGACCACCGTGATACCCGCAGGTGGGACACACGAAATGCGGGCGCTTGGGCTGATGGCAGTGCGCACACTCCACAACCGTCACGGGGCTCAGCTTCCAGTTGGCCGCACGACGCGAGCGCGTCTTCGACCGGGGGGTCTTCCATTTAGGATTGGCCATCGCTCTCTTCCTCGATACAGGCGCACGCGCCGTCGTTGCGGTTTGCACCGCATCGCGGGCACAGGCCCGCACAGTCTTCCTTACAAATCAGCCGCAGCGGCAAAGCCGCGTCGACCGTCTGACGCACTAGATCGTCTACGTCCAACACCGTGCCCGAGAGCACGTTGTCCAGTGCCAGCGGATCTCGCTGCTCCTCGCTCTCCGGAACGATAGCCTCATCGACCTCTTCGTCGAGGTCGACGGCAACCGGCTCCAGGCAGCGAGAGCAGCACCCTTCTCCGTGCACCCGAACGCGCCCCCGCAACAGAATACCCTGTGCGGCACGCGATACCGTGAGATCAACTTCCCCAGGCTGAGCGAACGTCACATCTTCGAACGCCTCCACCGGCACTCGTCCGCTGATGGGGAGCTCCGCCACCTGGCCGGCGAGGATCGAACCGATGTCGATGTTCACGAAAGGGTCCCTGACACGCGACGAGAGTCCCAGGCGCGGGACCCTCGAGAACAACCCCCATTGTAGCGGGCGGACCCAGGGGTGTCAAACCCCCGTCCCCCTTTACCGAGGCCCCGCTGTACGTGATATGACGGGCGGGACCCCAACCGCACCCGCTCTCCTGAAAGGAGCCAACGCATGGGACTCTTCGGCGGCCTCTTCGGCGCGCTGGGGGGCGTCGCTCGCATCGCCGGGCCGATCCTCACCCTCAACCCCATGACCGCGCCGCTTGGCCTCGAGCTTACCACGGCCGGCACGGCCGCGGGGATGCTCGACCCAGGCGCCGGCTCGGGCAGCAGCTTCCTGCCCGGAGCGCTGCAAAACGGTCTGTTGAACGCCGGAATGCAGGGCTACATGGCAAGCCAGAGCGCGCTCTTCGAACAGCAACTCGGCTTCCAAAACGCGATGGACTGGCGCTCTTCCATCTTCGATCAAGTGATGGAGGAGCGCAGCGAATCGATGCGCGAGCAGAACGTCATTCGCGATATCGGACTCGAACAGCGCAAAGCCGACAATCAAATCACCAAGAAGTTCATCGCCTCGATTACCGAGTAGCGCGCCGGGAAGGAGCCGACGTGATCCCCAATATCGCAACTACGACCCCCCGCCGCTCCGCCGCGACCGACGGCGCCGTGGCACGCCGCGGCGCGGACTTCGATGAAACGGCCGCGCTGCGCGCGGAGATCTTGCGCGAAGTCGATGTGCTCGATCAGATATCGATCACCATGGCCAAACGCGACGACGCGCTGCTGCGCAAGTACATCGAAATGATCTGAAGAGCACGCACCATGGCTCCCATGCGCACGGGCGTTGACAGGCGGAAAAGCATCGTGGTAGATTATCTTGTCCGTCGGTGGGGGCCATTAGCTCAGGTTGGTTAGAGCGCACCCCTGATAAGGGTGAGGTCTGTGGTTCGACTCCACA
>SCQY01000186.1 GCA_004298665.1 bacterium
GACGCCGCACGGCGTCATGGATACCTTCGTCTTCGTGCGCACCGACCACGCCGACGCGTTGAGCCGATTCGTGGTCGAGGTCGCCGGCCGCGGAGCGGCGCTGCGTGTCGAGGCTCCCGCACCCGCCAAACCTGCGCCGCGCGTATTCGCACTGCTCGGCTGGGGGCTCGCGCTGCTGCTTCTCGTCGCGGCTGCCGGTGCAGCAATTGCGGCATCGATCCCTCGCCTCACCGTCTTCGAGCCGCCAACCAGCGCCGTCGCGGGCGCGCCGCTCGACGTGCCATATGCCTTCGGCGGGTTGGGCTCGCTGCAGTACGACCTGGCCACGGACGACGGCCGCACGATCGCCGCCGACACCGTCCAAGCGCGCGTCGGGATTTTGCGCATCGCGTTGCCGAAAGAGGCCACGCACGGGAGCTATCGGCTGCGGCTGCGCGCTGTGGGCCTCCTCGGCAGCGACGTCCGCACCGCATCCGTCACCATGCTCGCTCCTCCGCAGCCGGCAAACGCGCCGTCGCAGTTCGGCAGCTCATCGCCGGACGGCGCCACGCTGATCGGGGAGCTCAACGTGACGCCGGCGCCGGCGCAAGCCGGCCGAGACGTACACGTCAACTACGTGGCGGATGCAACCAGCGGGAAGATCTGGCTGCTCGATCTCGGCGGCAGGGCCTGGTCGAGCGTCTCCTACTCCTCAAGCGGCACGAGTCTCTTGCGCATACCAGCGGCTGCTGCCGGGCGGGAGATGCGCGTCGTGCTCCAAGTAGAACGGGGGCCGCAGCGCGCGATGTCGAGCGTGGGCATCGTCGTCGAGCCCACCCATGCCGCTCGACCCGCTGCGACCTTTGACGAACATTCGGCGGCGCAGTCTCATACCGACAGCGAGGCGGCCCCACCACGCCAGACGATGGCCAGCGGCATCGAGCTCTCGCAGAGCAGCGTCGTGGCAGGGCAGAGCGTGCACGTGCGCATCACGGGCCCGCATAGCGATGCCCTGATCACGCTTACCGACGCCAGGGGGCACGTCATCGAACAGGGCGATGCCTCCGGCCAAGAGCGCGGGACCACACTCACGGCGCCCGCGGTGAGCGCACCGTCGGCCTTCTACGTGGTGGCCTCCATCACGAGCGGCGTCTCGCAGACCAGCGTGGTGCGCAAGCTCGTGGTCACGCCGGCGCCTTAACGCGCAGCGTAGTGTCTGCCCGCCAACAGGAACGCTATCGGCACGCTCGCTGCCGTGATGACCGCTCCCAACATGAAGGTGTCTCCGTAGGCGCGTACGGCGGCAACTCCCACGTAGAGCTGATAGATCATCGCGTACGCGGCGTGCGCTGGCATACCGCTCGCGGCGGCAAGATGCGTGATGTGGTGCAGCATCTCGCGAATCGGCACCCGCGAGAGCACGGCCGCTG
This sequence comes from bacterium, assembly GCA_004298665.1. Lineage (GTDB taxonomy): Bacteria > Vulcanimicrobiota > Vulcanimicrobiia > Vulcanimicrobiales > SCRA01 > SCRA01. The sequence goes on from SCQY01000186.1 coordinate 1,410, forward strand.
TGCGCAGCGCACTATAGTGGGCCGCGGTACGGGCAGTGAGGTACGTCGAGCTGACCGCGATGCCCAGACTTCCACCGACCTGCCAAATCGTGTTGAGCACGCCCGAGGCGCGCCCGGTACGCGACCTCGGCACGTTCGTGAGCGCCGCGATGGTTAGCGGCGTGAACATGATGCCAAGCGCGGCCGTTCGCACTAAGTTATCGAGCGCGATCGCGTTTGGTCCCCACGTCGTATCGATGGCGGCAAAGAGGTAGGTGCCCAAGGCGGCGATCGCCATACCGGCGACGACCAGCGGGCGCGGGCCAATGCGATCGGCGAGCGATCCGGACACGGGCATGAGGAAGGCCATGGCAACACCGCCGGGGATCAGCACGAGCCCGGACTCCGTGGCATCCCAATGCAGGACGTCCTGCGTGAAGAGCGGCAAGAGAAAGATCGCGAAATAGTACCCCATGCCGAGCACACCGCGCAGTGCGATCGCTACGGCGAACGCGCGGTCGCGGAAGAGCCCAAGGTCGATCATCGGCTCCTCGCTGCGCAGTTCCCACCACAAGAACGCAGCGAAGAGAACAGCCGAGCCGGCGAAGGAGCCTCGGATCGAGTTGTCGTCCCAGCCGATGCGATTGCCCTGGGTAAGCGGCACCAGGAAGAGCGCCAGCGCGCCGGTGAGCGATGCAAAGCCGAAGAAATCGAACGCGGCGCGGGTATGGCGGCTGTCCTCGCTCTTGGGCAGAAAGGCGTACGACATCACCAGGCCCGCCAAGCCGATCGGCACCCCCATCAAGAAGATCGGCCGCCAGTCGCCCATGTTGTCGAGGATGAGCCCGCTGATCCATGGCGCGAACGCGGGCGCAAGCATCATGCCCATGCCCCAGAGGCCCAGCGCCCTGCCGCGTTGCGCCAGCGGGACCACGTCCATGATGATGGCCATGCCCGTTGGCGAGATGATGCCGCCGCCGATCGCCTGCGCGATGCGGAAGGCGATCAGACTAGACGAGCTCCACGCGAGCGACGCGCAGACGGACGCCGCCGCGAAGATCGCCAGGCCCAGGAGGTAGATGCGCCGGCGTCCATACGTATCGGCCAGCCAGCCTGCAAGCGGCATCGCGACGGAGTAGCCGAGCATATAGCCGGTGATGACCCACTCCATGGTATCGACGTTGGCGCCGAACGAAGCGATGAGGTTGGGCAGCGCCACGTTGGCGCTGCTGGAGTAGAGCGGCCCCATGAAGTTGCCTAGCATCACGACCGCGATGATGAAGTACGGTGTGGGCTCCGCCGGCAAAGCGGCCGTTACCCCGTTTCGAGACGGTCCCGCGGTTCGGTGTCCCGTAGTAGGTAATTGCTCCATGACGATCGTATCATAATACCACATTGGCCTACGATGTTTTGAAAAAGATCGGCGGACGCGAATATCGCTACCGCGTCGAAAGCTACCGCGATCCGGAAACGGGGCGCGTGCGCAATCGATGGACCTACATCGGAAGGGCAAGCGACGAGGCACCCGTCGTCAAGCGGCGCCGGCCGGCGCCGCAGACGCGCAATCTGCTCATCGAAGCCTTTCTCCGCTTGATCGATCGCACGCCCTGGGGGGAGCTCACCGCAGGCGCAATCGCTGTGGAGGCCGGTGTAGCACACGGGACGTTCTATCGCTACTTCCACGATCGTCAAGAACTGCTCGACCATTGCACGCGCCGGGCGAACGAGATGCTCGACGCGCGCCTGGTGGAGCTAACGGCGATCGCGCCCACCGTCGACCAGGAGCGCGCGCGGCTGCGCGCATGGGTCGTGGATCTCATGCGGCGCCCGGTGGCACCGGCAGGACTCATGCGCACGTGGTCAGAGCTGGCCCTGGCCTCGCTGCGCAGGACGCGCCGCCGCGCGCGCATCGCAGCCTTCTCTGCGTACATCGCAGCGCTGCGCGAGCGCAGCTATGCCGTAGCGCTCGGGGAGCCGCGTCCGCTGGCAATCGCGTTGACCTTCCAGCTCGAAATGCTCTCCAGACGCACTGCGCACGAGCAGGCGCTGCTCTCGGAGGACGAGTACCTCGCCGCGGCAGAGACCTTCGACCGATTACTGTTCTGGCGGCCGCCTTAGAGCGGAAACCCTCCCAGCACAGGCACCGAGAAGCGCTGTCGCCGGCGTGCGGTGGGCGCGCGCCTGCTCGATGGCGCGCATCGCCAATCCGTCCCGGTTTCGCAAGAGCCCGATACCGCTGCTGAGCACCCACCGCGGGAGCCACGAGCGCCGGCACGCTCGCGCATAGCGACGCCACGCCCACCGCTCCCGGACATCGCCGTGCAGCACGCCGAGGATGGCATCCGCCGCGTGGCGCGCGCCTTCTAGCGCCATCCAGACGCCTTGACCCGTGAACGGATCCAGAAAGCCTGCGGCATCGCCCACCAAGAGCGCACCCGGCGCATCGGGGCGGCGCACGCGCTGGCGCAGCGGCCCGACGGCCATGCGCCGGCCATCCGCCGGAAAGAGCGTCAGCGGGGCACGCTCGCCGACGAGCCGAGCGATGCGTTGGCGCGCGCAGACATCGACGCACCCGCCCCACGCGGCGATCTCTCGCTGCCGCAGCACCAGCATCACGTTGGCGCGCTCGCCCCCCAGCGGGTTGACGGCAAAGTAGGCACCGGCACCGGCGAACATCGAGATCCAGCCGTCGAGAGCAGCGGAGCGAATATGCCCGCCTAATGCAAACCGCTCATCTGCGGCACATACCTCGCGGGCGAGACCCAGCCGCCGGGCCACCACCGAGCCGATACCGTCGGCACCAACCACGACCCGCCCTCGCCGCTCGCTAAGCAAGCCGGAGGGCTCGCGCACTCGCAGACCTGTAGCACGCCCGTGCTCGACGATCACGCCTTCCACGCGTGCCCGCTCGTGGAAGGCTCCCGCGGCGCATGCCGCCTCCAGCAGCACAGCATCCAGGACGCAGCGTTCCAGCGCCAACGCTTCGCCGTCCTTGAAAGCAAGCGCCAATGGATCGCCGCGCGCCGCGTAGAGCCGGATGCCATGGCACGGTGCAGCGTGGGCGGCGATCCGCTTCCCCAGGCCCAGCGTCTCCAACTCGCGCAACGCGCCGGGACTGAGATACTCACCACAGACTTTCGTGCGCGGAAAGACGCTGCGTTCAACCACGCGCACCTTCACGCCGGCACGCGCTAGGCGCAGCGCAAGGGCGCTTCCCGCCGGGCCGGCGCCGGCGATGACGACGTCGTCGTCAGCCATCGGTGAGCACCATGCGCAGCACGCCGGCGACGCGAACGCGGGGTTCGTGCCAACCGGCCTCTCGCGCGAGCGCAAGCGCCTCGCGCGGCGTGTACGCCCGCCGGACCGAGAGCGGACCGTCGTGACGATTCAACCGGTCGCGAGCCAGCACGCGCGTCCACAGCCACACCAGCACGTACGGAACGACCCCTCGCACCAGATCGGCGACGATCGGCGTCGCGCGCGAGACGCGGCGCAGCTCACGCAGCATGGCCACGGCGTCAGGCGGCTCCAAGTGGTGAAGTGCCAACGTAGAGAGTACAACGTCGGCGCTTTGTTCCTGGAGAGGGAGCGTGCGCCCATCTCCGGCGATGAACCTAACACCCGGAATCGCGCCGCGTCGCTTGCGCGCCAGGTCGAGCATCGCAGGGTGATGGTCGATGCATAGCACGTCGATAGCATTCCCATGACGGCGCCCCCAGGAGACGATCGCTTCGGCAAGATCGCCGAAGCCGGCACCTACATCCACCAGCCGACCCACCGGCAGGCCGGCGCGGCGCAGCCGGTCGAGCTCGCGAAGCACCACGGCATGACCGCCGAAGCAGCGGTTTGAGGCCTCGATCCCCCGTAACGAGACAGCGAGCGCGGCGGGATCGACCGCGGGATCGTCGATCAGCTCGCGCGCAACCAGACGCAGCATGGCGACGCCCCCCCCTTTGCCGCGGCACCTTCGGCATACCGTCTCATCAACTCCTGATCAGGCGCTGAATACCATCGCCGCTGCCGCGCCTACTCTGCAGGCGCCAGGAGCAATACGGGCGCCGTCGCGGCCGTCGCATGCGGCGCACCGGGCGGGAACGGCGCGAGCGCGCCGGCAACCCAGGAAGGCAGCAGGTCGCGATAGTGCGCGGCGTTGGGGCGCCCGCTCTCGCCGAGCGGGAAGGCCATGCCGCCACGCCCCCAAGCCCCGGGCTCCCAAACGGCACGAAAACTCTGACCGTACACCCGCGTTTGCACTTTGACCGAATACGCATCGCCCCAGCCAGGGATCAGCCCGGGGTCGAAGAGCGTGATGCCCAGCCTGGCAAGCGGGTGCTGAAGCCGGGTGGCGCCGGCTGCGCGCCACATACGTGGCGATGCGCCCTCGCTGCCTTCCGCTTGTCGCAGCGCGCGCAAGAGGAGCCGATCGCCGTTGCCGTCGGCGAACCAGCCCACGGGGCGCTCGCGCAAGGCGCGCAGCAGCGGCGTCAGAGCGAGCGCGCCGGCATCGTCCAGCCAGGCCGCGTCCAAGCCCTCACCCAGCACGGCCTTGGCGAAGGCGCGCTCCGCGTCGACACGCAGCGCGAAGACCAGCGTCGCCGCACGCGAGCTGCCGTCGAATCGCCCGTCCCATCGTTCCAGAAGCTGGAGATCATGCCTATCGCCGGCCTCCCGCGGATGGCGGCGCACGGCGGCCAGCGCGTCGTGCACGAGCTCCAGCTCGGCCGGCGAACGGTCGTCGAGTTGGAGACGCACCATCTCCTCGACGGTGGACGCAGTACGTCCAGTCAAGAGCGAGCGGATGCGCGCCGCGCGATACGGCGGACCGAAGGCATCGGTCAAACGATAGCGATAGCCTGCGCCATACGTGCGGTTGTTGGCCGTGAAGACGACGGCGTCGCGCGACGGCGCCACGTGCGGGAGCGCGTCGAAGGGTACGTAGCCATGCCACGCGTCGACAATGCGTGCGCCGTCGAGGGCATGCATGCCCCACACGCCGTCGTCGGGGATGAAACCCGCCAGGTGGTAGGTGACGCGCCCGCGATCGTCGGCAAGCACGAAGTTCTGCGGCGGCCCCGGGTAACGGCGCAAGATCGTTAGCGCTTCTCCGAGCGTGGCGGCGCGGTCGAGGCGCAGGAAGGGATCGAGAGGTGAGCGCGGGTCACGCTCCGCCACCCACGCCGCCGCATAGGGCGTGAGGTTGCCATGACGATCGAGGACAACGAAGCCGTGCGAAGTCGAGAGGCGTTTGAAGGCGAGGCTGTGCCCGCCGCGGACGACGATCCGCTCGCGCTGTACCACCATCGGCGTCCAGCGATGCGTCGTAGGATCGAGATAGGTTTCGCGGCCGCTGGGATCATGCCCGACGCGCTCGCGGTAGAGCGTCACCGTCGAGACCGTGCCGTTGGTGGCTCCCCAAGCGATGTGAGCATTGTGCCCCAGGATCACGCCCGGCGTTCCGGGGAGCGAGGCGCCGATCACCTCGAGTCCCGGCGCGTGAAGCGCGATGGCGTACCAGACCATCGGCACCGTATAGTCGAGATGGGGATCGTTTGCCAACAGCGCGCGCCCGCTGCGCGTGCGGGCGCCCCCCACGGCC
>SCQY01000187.1 GCA_004298665.1 bacterium
AGTCACGCATGAAGGCGCCGACTTCCGGCATCGCATGACTGGCGTCGAGCGCCGGCGATTCGTGCCGCGGCGGCTCCGCCGTCGCCATCCAAGGCATGTAGCTGCGCAGCTCGACGCCGACGCCTTCGATCTGGTGGCGCTGCCCCTCGCTGCGGAAGCGTTCGAAGCGCGGCTTGCCGGCCTCGCACTCCGCCATCCACTCCTTGGCGAACGTGCCGGACGTGATCTCCTTGAGGATCTGGCGCATGGCCTGGCGCGTCTGCTCGGTGACGATGCGGCTGCCGCGCGTGTAGTCGCCGTACTTGGCCGTGTTCGAGATGCCGTCGCGCATCCCGGTGATGCCGCGCTCGTAGATCAAGTCGACGATCAGCTTCATCTCGTGGAGGCATTCGAAGTAGGCCATCTCCGGCGCGTAGCCGGCGTCGACCAGCGTCTCGAAGCCCGCCGTGACCAGCGCCGAGAGACCGCCGCAGAGCACCGCTTGCTCGCCGAAGAGATCCGTCTCCGTCTCTTCGCGGAAGTTGGTCTCGATGATGGCCGCGCGCCCGGCGCCGATGCCGATCGCCCAGTTGCGCGCGATCTCGAGCGCCTCACCATGCGGATCCTGCGCAACGGCGATCAGGCACGGCACGCCGCGCCCGCCTTCGTATTCGCTGCGTACCAGACGCCCCGGCGCCTTGGGCGCCACCATGAAGACGCTGACGGCCGGCGGCGCCTGCACGTAGTTGAAGTGGACGGCGAAGCCGTGGGCGAAACCCAGCGCTGCGCCGGGGTGCAGGTTCGGAGCGATCTGCTCGCGATAGATGCGCGGCGTCTCCTCGTCAGGGGTAAGCATCATGACGACGTCGCGCTTGGCGGCGTCGGCCGGCGTGACGGGACTCCACCCGTCGGCGATTGCCTTGACGTACGAAGCACCGCCTGTGCGGAGCCCGACGACGACGTCGCAGCCGGAATCCCTGAGGTTGAGCGCGTGCGCCCGGCCTTGGCTGCCATAGCCAATGATGCCGATACGCTTGCCGCGCAGGCTCCCCGGGTCGGTGGTTTGGGCGTGTTGGACGTTCATCGGTACTCCTCTTGGTGGGTGGAAATGAGGCGCGAAATCATGGCCGTGAGGCGCCGCAAGTTCAGCGGCGCGCCCTCGATGGTGATGACGGCGGAGTAACTGTCGCCGAAGTTGGCGCGCACGCTGGTGGCGGTGCATCCCGTGCGTGTCAGCGCGGTCAGCACCTTGGCGAGCGCGCGCTGGTCGTGCAGTGGGAGTTCGAGTCGTTCGCTCATGCGGGTGTCCTCTCCAGCATCTCGTCGATGTGCCGGCCTGCGGGAACCATCGGAAAGCAATTTTCCGTCGGGAAGCAGGCGCAGTGCAATAGGAAGGCGCCGTCGGACTCCAACATCTCGCGCAGCGCACGATGGAGGTCTTCCGCGCGCTCGACGCGCGCGGAGCGTATGCCGTAGGCTGAAGCCAACGTGCAGAACTCGGGGTTGTCGTAGAGATCGGTGGCCACGATGCGGCGGTCGTAGAAGAGCTCTTGCCATTGGCGCACCATGCCGAGGTGCCGGTTGTCGATCACCACGATCTTGACGGGCAGCTCGTAGCGGCGAATCGTCGCCAGCTCGTGCATCGTCATCTGGAAGCCGCCGTCTCCCACGACGGCAACCACCGGATCTTTAGGGCGCGCAACTTGAGCGCCTACCGCCGCGGGGAGGCCGAAGCCCATGGCGCCCAGGCCCGCCGACGTCAGGAAGTCCCGGCTGCTCTCCAGACGAACCCGCTGCGCCATCCACATCTGATGTTGACCGACGTCGGTAGCGACGACCGTGCCCGGCTCCATCATCGCGGCGAGCGCGTCGAGCACGTCGGTGGCCGAGAGCTCATCGTTTTCGTGGCGAGCCGGCGGCAGAGGGCGCCGCAGCGTCGCGACCTCGGTCAGCCACGGCTCGTACGAAGGCATCGTCGCGACTTCGGCCACCTGCGTGAGCACGGCAATCGTCTCGCGGAGATCGCCCACGACGGGGATGTCCACGGGAATGATCTTACCGATCTCCGTAGGATCGATATCGCAGTGGATGATGGTTGCATTCCGGCCGAACTTGCCGACGTCCCCGGTCACGCGGTCATCGAAGCGCATCCCCAGCGCAAGCATGCAGTCGGCGCGCGTGACGGCGAGGTTGGCCCCCTTGTGGCCGTGCATGCCGAACATCCCGAGATAGTGGGGATCGCCGGGTTCCGCCGTTCCCAAGCCATTGAGGGTGGCAACCACGGGGGCCCCGATCAGGGCCGCGAAACGCCTGAATTCCTGGATCACGTTCGCGATGCGCGTGCCGCCGCCCACGATGATGACGGGGCGCTCGGCCCGCGCCAGGGCCGCGATGGCTTCCGTGGCCTGCACGTTGAGATCGGCGCTCGGGACATCCTGGAAGGCTCGCGGACGCTCTGCCTCTTGGCGCAGCGGAGCATCCCACGTCAGACGCTCTTTGAGCGCGTCCGTAGTGACGTCGACGAGCACGGGCCCTGGGCGCCCCGAGGTGGCGATGCGGATCGCCCGTTCGATGGCGGCGGGGATATCCGCCGCCCGCGAGACCAGCGCGTTGTGCTTGGTGCAGGGACTTGTGATGCCGACCACATCGGCTTCCTGAAATCCATCCGTCCCCATGAGCGCGGATCGCACCTGACCGGTAATGGCCAGCACCGGGGCGCTGTCCATCATCGCGTCGAGCAAGCCGGTCACCATGTTCGTGGCCCCCGGGCCGCTGGTGGAGACGCAGACTCCCAAACGCCCCGTCGTGCGCGCATAGGCTCCGGCGGCGAAGACGGCCCCCTGCTCGTGGCGCACGAGATAGTGCGTGAGGCCGCTTTGAGGAATCACATCGTAAAGCGGCATGATCGCGCCGCCGGGATATCCGAAGACGGTATCGATCCCGTGCGCTTTGAGGGCCGAGAGCAGCAGACGCGAGCCGGTGGTCTCCACAGTACCTCCAGTGAAAGTAAAAGCCGCCTCGCTTGGTCGGCGAGGCGGCTTTTACTTTCGTAACCTGTCGTCAGACAGTGCCTATCCCCACCGACCCCTTTCGAGGCGGACAAGAATAAGGCTAACGACGAGAATCTGCGACGACATTGTCGCCATGGTACGCCGATACATTCGGCGTGTCAACCTCCTCGCACGAGGGATATCGAGGAAGGCGGTCGTCACGCTTGACCGTGCATGCTACACTCCACTGTAAGATGCACTTGCAGCTTCTTGGCCGACTTCTTCTTACGGACGGCGTCTTACGACGAAGCGGCTGAGGTCTGCGCATCTGAAAACCAGTAAGAGACGCGCCCCCGCTTCGGCGGGGGCGCGTTTCGCATTTTTTGCGAGGTAAAAACGATGGAGATTCGCGTCTTCGACACCACGCTGCGCGACGGGGAGCAGTCCCCTGGGGCCGCCATGCGCGCCACCGATCGGCTGCGCATCGCACGCGCCCTCGACAGGGCCGGCGTCGACGTGATCGAGGCCGGATTCTCCGCGGCCTCTCCCGCCGTCGCAGCGTCGGTCGCCGAGATCGCGTCGCAGGTGAGCCGAGCCGGCGTGGCCGCCCTCGCCCGTACCGTGGAGAGCGATATCCGCGCCGCCTGGGAGTCGATCCGCCACGCTCGCGCGCCGCGCATCCATACGTTCATCGCCACCAGCCCCATCCATATGGAGCACAAGCTCCGCATGACCCCGCGGCAGGTGCTGGCCGCCGTCGAGAGCTCGGTGCGCACGGCGCGCTCGCTCTGCGCAGACGTGGAGTTCTCCGCCGAGGACGCGACCCGCAGCGATCACGACTTTCTCATCGAGATATTCCAGACGGCGCTCGACGCCGGCGCCACGACGCTCAACGTTCCCGACACCGTCGGCTACACGCAACCGCACGAGTACGCCGCGCTGATCACGCTGTTACGCGAACGGGTACGCGGAAGCGAGCGCGCCGCCTTCTCCGTGCATTGCCACGACGACCTCGGTTTGGCGGTGGCCAACACGCTGGCCGCCGTACGCGCGGGGGCGCGTCAGATCGAGTGCACGGTCAACGGCATCGGCGAACGTGCTGGCAACTGCGCACTCGAGGAGACGCTCGCGGCGATGCGGGTGCGCCAGGACGTCTACGGCGCGGAGGTCCGCTTCGACATGGCCGGCATCCCGGCGCTCTCGCGCATGGTGGCCCGCGCCACGCACATGCCCGTCCAGAAGCACAAGGCCGTCGTCGGCGCCAACGCCTTCGCTCACGAATCCGGCATCCATCAAGACGGCGTGCTCAAGCACCGCTCCACTTACGAGGTGCTTCCCGCGGAGATGCTGGGGCAGCGGGCCGCGCGGCTCCACCTGGGGCGTCAGTCGGGGCGTCATGCGATCCGCGTGCGCTTGGAGCAGCTGGGCTACGCCTTCGAGAAGCCGGAGCTCGACCGCTTCTACCTGTCGTTCCTCGAGATGGCGAACACCAAGCGCGAGATCACGGATACCGATCTGCGCGCTATGGCGAACCGGATTCCTGTGGGCATCGGTCAGCCGGCATAGCGCTGGACGCCGCGCTGGGGCGATCGGCGAGCAGATCGGGATAGGTGCGTTCCGCCAGCGCCACGGTCTCATTGACGTTGAGCGTTCCGTTGACGATCTGCGCGCTGTTGACCACGTAGAGTCCAGGAATCGACGTGCGGATGGGCGGAAGGCGCTCGGAGTAGCCAAGCGTCGAGAGCGGGAGGACGTAGCGGACGCGCGAGATGCGGAAACCGCGCACCGCGCGCCGCTCGAGCCCCGGGTACATGCGCTCCAGAGCGTCGAGAAACTCGTGCTCGATCTCCTCATCGCTGCGCGCGAGCGCGGGGTCGCCGGCGGTGACATACTTGGGGAGATACACGAGCGAACGGCCGCCGAACGTCGCGCGGTCCACCAGCGCCGTCATCTCGATGACGGCCGTGAACGGCACCCACGCATCGACGATGTTCGTGATGTAGTACGGGCTCAGCGGATGATCCAGCACGAGCGAGGCGCAGATGATACCCTGATACTCCACGCTTTCGTGGAGCCCTCGCTCGCGCTCCGTGAGGCCGGGGCATAGGCGCGCCGCCAGCGGCGAAGCCGCCGTCACCACTACGCGATCGAACGCCTCCACGCTGCCGTCGGATGCCGTGACGACCAGCGAACCGCCCTC
>SCQY01000188.1 GCA_004298665.1 bacterium
GCGATGCCGACCGTACGCAGCAGCGTCTGCGGGGCGACGGCGATTCGTACCACGCGAGGCGCGGCGAGCTCGGCAAGATGACGCGGGAGTATCGTCACGCCTAAACCCTCCGCCGCAAGCGCGCCGATCGTCGACCAGTCACCGCTTTCGAACGCGATACGCGGACTGAAGCCCGCTTCGTTGCAGGCACGCTCGACGACGGTACGCAGCCCCGAACCGACTTTGTAGAGCACGAAGGCTTCGTCACGCAGCGCCGTCAGCGGCACGCGCTTGCGCTTAGCCAGCGGGTGCTCGGGGGCCACCACCACCATCAGCTCATCATGGTAGACGTTCTCCACGGCCAAGCCCGCGGGCATCGCGCGCCGCGTGGTATCGAGCAGCGCCATGTCGAGCGTTCCGTCCAGCAACATCGAGGGCATGCGATCGCTGGCCTCCTCGCGCAACGCAATCTCGACCTGAGGATGGCGGGCGTGAAAGCGCGCTAGGATGGCGGGCAGCTTGAGCTCGCTCAGCGACTGCAACGTGCCGATCACCACGCGCCCGCGCAACGACCCGGAGAAGCCTTCCATCTCCGCCACGGCTTGGTCGGCAGCCTCGACGACCCGCTCCGCATGATCGAGGAAGGCCTGTCCAGCTGCCGTCAACGTGACATGGCGGTTGTCGCGATCGAAGAGGCGTACGCCCAACTCCTCTTCCAGCCTGCGGATCTGCTGGGAGAGCGCTGGCTGCGCGATGCCCACGCGCTCGGCGGCACGCGTGAAGTGGCGCTGTTGGGCAACCGCTAGAAAATACCGCAGCTGACGAAACTCCATGATAAGAAGATTATATCATACGAGTCTCTATAATATATTGGACATATCAACATCAGCGTGCGAGAATGGCCCTATGTCCCACGAAATCCACCCACGCTCGATATCCGTCCTCTCGCTCGGGCACTTCTGCAATGACGTCTACCAGGGGATCGTCCCCGCACTGCTCCCCTTCCTGGTGATCCACAAAGGGTTCTCCTACGAGGCAGTGGCGGGCTTGGTCTTCGCCTTCAATCTCAGCTCGGCGATCGTCCAGCCGCTCTTCGGCCATCTCTCGGACCGCAAGCCGATGGCTTGGCTCTTGCCGGCAGGGGTCTTCACGGCAGGCGTGGGCGTCGCGTGCACTGGCATCGCACCGAACTATCCGGCGATCTTCGCGCTTCTGCTGCTGAGCGGCATCGGCGTCGCCGCCTTCCACCCCGAAGGCTCTCGCTATGCCAACTACGTCTCCGGCGGCAAGCGCGCCAGCGGGATGAGCCTCTTTACCGTCGGCGGCAACCTCGGCTTCGCGCTGGGCCCCGTGCTCGCCACCGTCCTGCTCTCGCGCTTCGGCATGATGGGCACGCTGCCCATGATCGCTACCGGGCTTTTCGCCACCGTGCTGCTCGCCGTCGAAGTGCCGAAGATGGCGCACTTTCGTGTCGTCTACGCCAAGCGCGCCGCCGCCAGCGGTTCGTCGCAACACGACGCCTGGTGGCCGTTCGCACGCCTCTCAGCCTTCCTCACGGTACGCGCCTTCGCTACCTTCGGATTGCTGACGTTCCTCCCGCTGTACGAGATGAAGGTTCACGGCTTGGCACCGGGGCCTGCGGGCATGATGCTGAGCGTCCTGCTCGCCGGCTCGGCGGCAGGTACCTTGGCCAGCGGGTGGCTGGCCGACCGGTTCGGACGGCGCGCCGTGCTGACGACAGCCATGGGCATCGTCGTCGTGCTGCTGCCCATGTTCATCGTTGCCACCAACATGCTCTTGGCCTCCGCGCTGGCCGTGCTGATCGGCGCCTCGCTCTTCGGGTCTATGACCGCAGCCGTCGTGCTCGGCCAGGAGTACCTTCCCAACCGCATCGGCGCGGCCTCGGGGATGACGCTCGGACTCTCGATCAGCCTAGGTGGGCTGGGGGTGCCCGTGCTCGGCATCCTCGCCGACGCACACGGACTTCCCACGGTCATGATCGCGATCGTGGGCCTCGTCGTCCTGGCTGGGCTCTTGACGACCTCGCTGCCGTCGCCGCGCGCTGCGCAGCGCCGGTATAGAGCGACGAGGGAGCATAGCCGGGGCGCTCTGTCCCCTTCCGGCGAGGCTTCGCACTGACCGAGGAGCGACGAAGAGGACCGTATACGATCTACGCCTTCGCCTGCGCCGGCTCGTTGACGGCCGTCGGCGGGCGCTGGCCGCGCGCGACGGCGATGCAGTTGTCGGCGGCGATCGTCGCCATGCGGTCGCGCGTCTCGATCGATGCGGAGCCGATGTGCGGCAAGAGCACGACATTCTCGCACGCCAGCAGATCCGGATAGACCTGCGGCTCGCGCTCGAAGACGTCGAGTCCGGCACCGGCAATCCAGCCCGACTGCAGCGCCTTGGCCAGCGCAGCTTCGTCGATCACGGGGCCGCGCGAAGTGTTGACGACATAAGCGGTAGACTTCATCGCCATGAGCTCGGCCTCGCCAAGCCAATGGCGAGTCTGCGGCATCAGCGGCACGTGGAGCGAGATGAAATCGCTTTCTGCCAGCAGCGTCGCCTTGTCGACGAACGTTGCGCGGCAGTCATGCTCCACCGCCTCCGGAACCCGTTGCGCATCGGTATAGAGCACGCGCATCTCGAAGCCGCGCGCACGCTTGGCCATGGCTTGACCGATGCGGCCGAAACCAGCGATCCCCAGCGTCTTGCCGTGCACGTCACCGCCCAGCAACATGAGGATACCCCAGCCGTGATACCTGCCCGCGCGCACGAGGCGCTCCGCCTCGCCCAAGCGCCGCGCCGTAGCCATCATGAGGGCCCAGGCGAGGTCCGCCGTGGTCTCGGTGAGGACACCCGGCGTGTTGGCAATCCAAACGCCGCGCTCGCTCGCTGCGGGAACATCGACATTGTCGTACCCTACCGCGACGTTGGCGACGATCCGTACATCGGGGCAGAGATCGAGCAAGGCGCCGTCGACGCGATCCGTGAGCAGCGTGATGAGCGCCTGGCAGCCCTTGGCATGTTCGGCGATCTCCGGCGCGGAGAGCGGACGGTCTTCGCGGTTGACTTCGACGTCGTAGACAGCGGCGAGACGCTCGATACCAGCTTCCGGGATGACGCGCGTGACGAATGCCTTGGGTCGCGACATGGCGGTGGGCCTCCTCGGACAAGAACCGCACGCGCCCTTCTTCGCGTACGCGGGCTGCCTCCTGCGCTGCCCGCATGCGCGCCCCGCCGGAGGGCACCTTGGAAGAGCAAGCGAACACGGTGGCCTCATGGTCCCCCTGAAGATCTGGCAGCTTCTTGGGCTGTTCGTGCTTGTGATCGTTGCGATCTTCTTCTTGCTGCGCTACAGCCAATCGCTCGAGCAGCACAGCGGGGCGCCCCAGCTGGTAGCGGTCAGGGCGGCGTGGGTAGAGGAGTAGTCGTGCAGATGCAATTCGATCCGAGTATTTTCAAGAGCTATGACGTTCGTGGGATCTATCCGGCACAACTGAGTGCGGACTTTGCCTACCAACTGGGTCGCGGCTTCGCAACCTATCTACAAGGGAAGTCCCCGGCCAAAGCAACGCTGAAGGTGGCTCTCGGCCGCGACATGCGCACCAGCGGACCCGTGCTCGGCGAGGCCTTCTCGCGCGGGCTAGTGGAGCAAGGCGTCGACGTGCTGGACGTGGGGCAAGTCTCCACCGACGCCATCTACTTCGCCGTCGGCAAGTACGCACTCGACGGCGGCGCGATGATCACCGCCTCCCACAATCCCAAGGAGTACAACGGCTTCAAGCTCTGCCGCAGCGAGGCGATGGCGCTCTCGTCCAAGGAGGGGCTTGACGAGATCCGCGCGATGATCGAACGCGACGCCTTCACGGCGCCCAGCCGCCGCGGCAACGTCACCGAGCGCGATATCCTCGACGATTTCGCGCAGCACTGTCTCTCGTTCGTCGACGTCGCGAAGATCAAGCCGTTCAAGATCGCCATCGATTGCGGCAACGGCATGGGCGGCAAGACCGTACCATACGTCTTCAAGCACCTGCCGTGCACGGTGGTCCCGCTCTACTTCGAGCTCGACGGGTCGTTCCCGCACCATCAGCCCAGCCCCATCGAACCGGAGAACATGGTCGACGTGCAGCGCGCCGTGCGCGAACACAACTGCGACCTGGGCGTGGCATTCGACGGCGACGCCGACCGCATGTTCCTGGTGGACGAACGCGGCGAGCTGATCGGCGGCGGCACGGTCACGGCGCTCGTCGCCGAGAACGAGTTGCGCAAGCACCCGGGGGCGAAGATCCTCTACAACCTGATCTGCAGCCGCAGCGTGCCCGAGTGGATCGAACGCCACGGCGGGCGGCCGCTGCGATCGCAAGTCGGGCACTCGCTGATCAAGGCCACGATGCGCAAGGAAGACGTGCTCTTCGGAGGCGAGCACTCAGGGCACTTCTACTTCCGCGACAACTGGTACGCGGACAGCGGGATGATCGCGCTGCTCGAATGCCTCGAGGTCTTCTCCAAGGCGAACGCGCTGGTCAGCCGCGTCGTGGCACCGCTTCAGAATCGCTTTCGCTCCGGCGAGATCAACAGCACGGTGGCCGACATTCCTGCGAAGATCGCCCAGATCGAGCGCGCCTACGCCGATGGAACGATCGATCATTTGGACGGCGTCACGGTGCAGTACGATACCTGGTGGTTCAACGTGCGCCCCTCGAACACCGAGCCGCTCCTGCGCCTCAACCTCGAGGCCGACGACCGCGCCACGATGGAGCGCAGGCGCGACGAAGTTCTCGCCTTGATCCGCTCCTAGACGTCGCGGCGAGGAGATGATGGGCCAGCGGTGACGAAGAGGACGGCATGCCCGCAACGATGATCATCGGCCCCGCAAGGTTAGCGCTTGGCGACGGGACGATCAGGACCGGCCGGCTAGCCGTGCGAGCGGGGAGGGTAACCGAGATCCTGGAAGG
>SCQY01000189.1 GCA_004298665.1 bacterium
AAGTCTGCCGTTGTGGCGCCTGCAAAAATCGGAGGCTGGATGCCTTGCATCGGTGGGGTTTGCTGAGCGGAGATGATCTCTAAGCTGTGCGGCAACGAGTCCTGGTTGACTGCCGTCATCGTCACTTTCCAATTCAGCGGCACCGTCATGGTGAGATGGCCTTTGAATTTTCCGTTGAAGTTGAGGCCGCTGCCTTCGCCTGGCGCTCCCATGTCGACGACGAAGGTCACGCTCTTGTCGGCCGCGTTGAACTTCATCGATCCCGGAGCACCGGACGGCGCGGGTGCGCCGGAGGCTATCGGTTGCGCAACGCTGACTTCGGCCGTGGAGACTGGGACGGGCGCTCCTCCTCCCTGCGCCGAGGTGATCGGCGGCGGCAGCGTCGCCATCGTGTGCGGCCCCGGGGTCGACGGCGCTGGCAGCGCAAACACGAACACGGCATCGCCCGTCGGCGTGTTCATCAAGAAATTGCCGCCGGAGGCAACCGCGATGTATTCGCGTCCGTTAATCTCGTAGGCTATCGGCGGAGCGCCGATTCCGGCGCCCGTCTGATATTGCCAGAGCAGCGTGCCGCCCTTTGCATCGAAGGCGTCGAACATGCCGTTCCCTTCGCCGGTGAAAACAAGATCGCCGGCCGTCATCGTTCCGCCCATCAGCGGGTAGGACGTGTCGTATTTCCACGCGATCTTTCCCGTGTCGACGTCAACTGCTGCAACGACGCCGGACTGCGGAACGTGCGGGCGGACGACCTGGCGGCTGCCTGCCCAACGCTCCCCGCCAGGCTGCCACGTCGCGTACGGCAGGGGTTTGTCGAAGCGAGGCTGCACGATCGCCGCAACGTACGCCATATGCGTAGTCGGGTTGTACGACGCAGGAGACCAGTTGACGCCGCCAAGCGCTCCCGGCTCCATCATCGCGCCGTTCGGGCCCGGCGTCGCGAACATGTCCTTTTGAGGAACAACGGATTCAGAGACGCGGATCGGTTGACCGGTTTCGCGATTCAGCACGTAGATCCAACCGGTCTTGCCCGCTTGCGCAACGGCAGGCACGGTATGTCCCTGGCCATCGGTAGTATTGAAGAGGAATGTCGGGCTTACGGCGTCATAGTCCCAGAGATCGTGCGGCGTCTCCTGATAGTACCACTTCATCGTGCCGCTCTTTGCGTCGAGCGCGACGATCGAGTCGGTATAGAGATTGTCGCCAGGACGCTGCGGTCCGATGAGCTGAGGCGAAGGGTTGCCCGTCGCGACGTAAATGACGTCGCGCTGCGGGTCGAATGCCGGCGTCTGCCAGATCGGGCCGCCGCCGTGCTGCCATGCGTTGCGGTACTTCGGTGTATCGCGTTTCTCGGCGGCGATGTCGCGATGAAGCGAGAGGCCGTTGGCGGTGCTGGCGTACTTGCCTTCCCAGCCGGGACTCGTCACCCACCAGCGCCATGCCATCTTACCGTCTGTCTCGTGGTACGCCGTAAAAGACCCACGGATGCCGTATTCTCCGCCAGAGCTGCCGATGTAAACCAGGTCGTCTGCGACGAGCGGGGCCATCGTCTCGCTGAAGCCTTGTTGCGGATTTCCGACCGTAACGATCCAGCGCTCGCGTCCCGTCACCGCATCAAGAGCGATCAGGCGCCCGTCCAACGTTGCAAAGAAGATGCTGCCTTTATCGTAGGCCACGCCGCGGTTCACGGGGCCGCAACAGAACGTCGCAAAGCCCAGTTTGGGAATATACCGCCACTTGATTGCGCCCGTCGCGGCGTCGAGCGCGATGACAGTGTCGTTGCTGCCGGTTGTGATGTACATCGTTCCGTCAACGACGAGCGGCGACGTCTCGAACGACCCAATGACACCCGTTTGAAAGACCCACGCCGGAACCAGCGACGTAATGTTCTTCGACGTGATTTGTGAGGACGGATCGTAGCGCTGGTTATCGTAGGTCTTTCCATACGTAGACCATTCCGAGGCGGCGGTGCTGCCGCCGCTAGACGCGCTTGCCGAGGCGGTTGCCCCGACATTCGCGTGCTGAGCGCATCCGGCGAAGAATAGAGCGCTGAGTACAAGCACCCAAAGCGGGCTGAAGCGTCTCTCCATACCGTACACTCACAACCTCCGCACTGTTTATAGTCAATATCTCCCCCTGCTGACCTTGGTAAACAGCGTGGCCCAACGTGGTTGGCCCATGTGTCGGAACCTTGACGGTTCGGACACGTGCTGGTAGAATGTGCCGATGGCTACCCTCAACCGCGATGCCTGTCGCAGCCTGGACGAGATACGTCGGACCTTCGATTTGAGCGAGGCCGAGCTGGGCCAGCTGCTGGGCGTTCAGCGGACCTCGGTGATCGGCTGGCGCGAGCATGGTATCCCATCCGCCCGCCGCGCCAGTGTCGCGCGCCTGCGGGATCTTGCGGGTGTCCTCGAGCGCGAGCTGATCCCCTCGCGCATTCCGGAGATCGTGCGCACCCCCGACGCCTGGCTTGGCGGTAAGACGATCTTGGAGACGATTCGTTCCGACGGGCCGGAAGCCGTATACGGTTACCTTCACCGGCTCTTCGCTTATAGCGGTTAGCCTTGGTGCAAACGATCGAGCGAAGCGGCGTCTACTATCGTATCGCCAAGCCAGGCTGGAATGATCCGCTCGACACGTCGCCTGCGAAAGAAACCGGCGGCCGCTGGAATCCGCCAGGTCAGTTTGGGGCGCTCTATCTCAACCGCACGATCGAGGTCGCGGCGGCAAACGCACGCTGGCAGCACCGTGGTCGAGCGATTGGGCTGTTCGATTTGCAGCCGGACCGGAGGCCGATCCTCGTAGCCACGGCGGTGCCAAACGCGCATGTTCTCGACGTTGTAACGGGCAGTGGAATACGGGCATTGCGCCTGCCGGCGTCGTACCCGTTCGCCGTCGACCACAGCCGGTGCCAGCCAATTGGAAGACGCGCGTACAAGAGCGCTATCCCTGGAGTGGCATGTCGGTCCGCGGCAGAGTGTACTGCGTCAAGTTGGGTAGGTGAGGAGCTGGCGTGGTTCGATCGCGCACTGCCCCTCAGAGAGCAAGGTCCGCGCCGTGAATTCGCGGATTGGTATCCCGACAGCATCCCCGGTTAGGGCTCCGTCCATAACACGCCTGTGAAGGTTTCTTCGCAAGGCCTGCTCAGCGCAACTTCTATGATGTGATAAACGGTCATAGGCACAGAAGGGATGAGAGGAGGCATGCGAGATGCGCCTTTCACGAGAGCAAGTTCAACTGCTGCCGCGCGCCACTCCAGTACGCAGGGCGACAAGGGCCCCGTACCCCAAGGTAGTCGCGGCGGTTGTTGAGAGCGCCGATCGGAAGCCTTACAGGCACGATGGGCGCGACGATGAGATGACCCGCACGCTTCTCGAGGCACTGGAAGCCTCCACGGCGCGGCGTGAGCCGCCGAAGGCGGGCGAGCATCCTTCAGTGCGGTGGCGGCGTGGCCGGCTCGTTGACGAGTACGTCTAGGCGGATCCAGCGTGTATCGGAACCTTGACGAGGACTACATCGCGGCGGGCTTGTTCTATCGCGATGGGATCCACGCTGTCGGTGTGGATCGCGTGGCGGAGACGGCCGGCCTGACGAAGCGAACGCTCTACCGGCACTTTCGGTCGAAGGACGAGCTCATCGCGGCCTCCCTCAGACGCGCCCCCCAGGTGAAATTTCCGGAGAGCGGCGAGCCGCTGGAACGGATCGCGGGCGCGTTCGACATGCTCGAGACGTTCCTCGACGGCAGCAACTACCGTGGATGCCCGTATATCATCTTCACGGCGGAACTCACGGAGCCGGGGCATCCGGCGCGCCGGATCATCGAACGAATGCTGGAGAAGGGGCGCGCCTGGTTTCGCGATCGCGCAGCCGAAGCGGGTTTGGACAATCCGCAAGACGTCGCGGAACAGCTTGACGTGCTGTTCGACGGTGCGCTGGCGTCCGGGGCGAAACGCGGCAATCTCGAGGCCGCATGCGCCGCCAAACGGCTGGCGCTCATGGCACTCGCGTCCGCCGTCGCCTCCCAGACCTCGACGCTTGATATTTCATGATTACATGATATATCGTATTCTCAAATGGCTAAGCTACGTATTCGTCCGGGCACCTCGCAGTCGTGAGATCAGAGTCGCCGTTCGACTGGCTTGTAGCGCTCGGCGCGGCAGCGGCGGTCCTTGTCTGCTGCGCGGCCCCGCTCGTACTTGCCGCGACCGGGTTCTCACTCGTGGCACTTGTACTGACAGGCGCACACCGCTTATCTGTGGTCGCGGCTACTGCGGTAGGTGCGCTTGTTGTCGTAGCATTCGTCGTGCGCCGACGCCGTGTTGCGGCATGCCGCGCGCTGAGCGGGAAAGGCCTGCCGGAGGCACGTGTTGGTCACGAGTAATGCCGGGAACAGGTCGGGTATCGAACGGCTCGCCGAAGGAAAGAACTGAACTCGTCTCTCGCGAGGCTGGAGCGCGGAGCGGCCACGACGTGTACATCGTCAATCCATCGGTCGTACGGACGATGGTCGAAGAGCCGTATACATGACATGCATTGACGCTAGCCGTTTTACCTTTCATCTGCGGTAGCGGGGCGCGTTGTACCGTTCGATCGCGCACCGCCTGTGATGGATCTGTACTCCTCGGCATAGCCTTCGAGCCATGCGCCGCGGCATGCGTCGCAGAGGCCGGGTCGCCAGGCGCGCCAGAGCATTTCCTCGGCGCGCCGGAACCGAGCCGCATGACTATTGCTGAAAGCGTAACGGGCGGCGTTCGCACCGAGGCGGCGCCAAAGGTCCAGGTTCGGGGCTCTGTCTATCGGAGGAGCGCCGCGTTCACTTCCGCTTTCAGGTGTCATCTTCGTGGATGTGCTCAAGCCCGTCGTCGAGCTGCCAGCAGCGAGCACGCAGGAAAGCGTCGACGAGCGTAGGGTCGAATTGTCCGCCGGCGTTCGCCAGTAGCTCTGAGAGCGCCTCGTTTTGCGCGATGGCCGGGCGATACGGCCGAGGCGAGGTCATCGCGTCATAAGCGTCGCAGATCGCGATGATTCGTGCCGGGCGGGGGACCGCCTCGCCCTGCAAGCCCCGCGGGTAGCCCAAGCCGTCAAACCACTCGTGGTGTGCCCCGACCGCAAGCGCGACCGCATGCATGTGGCTCCCGGTCAGCCGCGACAGGAACTGCTCGCCAACCGCGGCATGCCGTTGCACCGTCATGCGCTCGTCGTCCGTCAGGGGGCGGGCTTTCAGTACGATGGCATCCGGGACGACGATCATCCCGATGTCGTGCACGAGAGCGGCGCGGCGTACGACACGTAGCTCATCGGGCCCCACGCCCGCAGCGAGTGCGAGCGATTCAGCCAGATACATGGTGCGGCGCGTGAAACTGCCGAGCCCGTTGCCGCGCGTATTCAGCAGGGTGGCCAACAATGTAATCACCTTACCGTAGTCGCGGCCGTCTCGCGACGCCACGCGCCGTTTCACGCCCGCAAAGAGATAATGGCCGAGGAATGCCACAGCATCGAGAGCCATGCTGGCCGGCGATGTGTCATCGCGCATGTAGTATGCGTTGATGACCGCGTATAGTTCGCCTCCGTAGCGCAGCGGGACTGCGATTGCGCGATGAAAGGCGCCGATACGCTGTCGCATGTCTATGGGGCCGGAGGCCTCTAGCGCGCGACGAAGCAGCGTGCGCTCGATAGCCTGCACATCGGTCGAAAGCCCGCCGGCGCAATGACGCAGGCACTCAGTGTCGACCGCTTCGTCGAGCTCCTCTGGGTTCACGAAGTGCAAGCACACGAAATCGGCTCTCAACCACGCTGCCATGCGTTCGATCGCCGCGGAGAATGTGCGATCCAGAGGCAATGCCTCGTTGTCGCGTGCGAAGAGGGCTAACTCGTGGAGCATGCGTCCTTGCGGAATCGCTACGGCAGATGGAAACCCGAACATTGGTCGATCTTTCGGCATGACTCCCCTCTGATCGAGCGTCACGGTACTTGGGTGCTCGCTTACACCATATGCTACAGACGGGAACAGGCCGAGTCAGTAGGCCATCTTACGGAAAGGAGAATCGACGCCTCGCCAAGGCGGAGCGAAGCGCCGCTCGTAAGAGACCTTACATCCAAGCGCGCATACACCAGCTATACTCGCAGCATTCCAAACGAGATCGCAAGATCGATACGTGCAAATTTGAAAACCTGGAGAACTTTGAATGAACAAGAACATGCGAGCGTTCGTCTCGGCGGCGCTCCTCGTAGGCCTAGCAATCCCAGCGGCTGCCTCAGCACAGCAGCTGCCTGCGCGGCAATTGGCCGCGGCCAACTTCGGTACGCGGCAGAGTTCCTGCGATGGCACAGGAGCTTCGCGGCAGAGTGACCAGGTGCCGGCGCGCTACATCTGGATTGCGGGGCCGTAAATCCCTGATCCTAAAGCATAGGCCGCCTGTGACGATGCGGAGGCGAGAGGGAGGCAAGCGGTTTGAGCGGCTCTCACGATCGCCTCCCCTCGATATTCTCGTGGTATGTTCGATGCTTGTCATGATCTCACAACTAAGGCGCTCCCGGACTGGGAACATCATTCTTTCGGCCAGCTATGCTGTGGTCGGTCTCGCGATCGGAGCCACCGGAAGCGAGATCGACACCATGGCGTCGGTGGTTTTCAGCACGCATCGGTGCTGCCGGCAAGCACTGTAACGTAGCGCCGCGCCTCTACAAAGCCGATCGGTGGACAACATGGAAACTACTCCTGCGCTCACTGTCTCGAGACCGGCCGGGCGCGGATCTCTGCCCGCGTATACGCTGCCCGACTCGGCCCTTGGTATGGGCGCGAGCCTCGGCAATGGTGCCGTGTGGATTCACACAAAGAACACCGGGGCGATAGAGCGCGTCTTCTCGACGGTGCTCGGTGAAAGCCTACTTGGTACGATCGCGCTTCAGTACGGCGGGATGACGCTTCCGCTCGCGGCAGCTCGGTTCTCGCATCGCGAGGACCCGTCGGCAGTCACATATATCGGTCTGCGGCCGGACGGTCCCAGGCGGACATTTGAGATTCATCCCGCGTACCAGCGTGTCACCTACACCGTGGCGGGGAGCATTGCCGTCAGCGAGACGACGTTCGTTGCGCTCTCCGGCAGTGGCCCGGCAAACGATCCATCCATCGTGTACCAAGTCGTCACGCTGTCGAACCGCAGCCGGACACAACAGCAACTGCGCGTCGTGGCCTCCGGTAGATTACGCGGTTCAACTTCAGCAGATGTGCGCGCCGTGTTCGATAAACAGCTCAACGCCCTTGTCGCCTGGAACGACTCGATGGCGAACGCAGTTCGAATTTTCGGATTGACGGAACCGCCGACACGTTACGCTACGACGTTCGACTTTGGGAGCGTCTACGATCCGTCACACGTCCACGCTCTCGGAGACTCCACGGACGCCTTCGGAGATGTACTCGGACAACTTCAGCTTGACATCGAATTGCCGCCTGGAGAAACGCATCGCCTATATTTGAAAGTCGGCGTCTTCGCGCGGGGCGTGGACGATGCCGTGCAGTGCTACCAATCTGCACCGGACCCCGATACTGCCTTGCATCGCACGATCGGGCATCTCGAAGACTGTCTCCGTACGTCACAAGTGCTGACGCCCGACGCCGTCATCAACGAGGGGGCACTCTGGAGCAAAGTCAACATGCGCCGCGTGATGGCGGCCTATCCGCAGGGCTGCGCCTTCACGAATGACCCGGGCGCCTCGTCGGCGGTCGTTGTGCGAGACAGCGCGTGGTTCGTGTATGGAAACGACTACTTCTTGTCCGCATTCTCTCGGGTGCTTTTGGAGAACATCGCAAAACGGCAATATGCCAACGGAAAGTTGCCGGAGTACTACCATGCGGTCAACGGGGAGGTCGAGGACGACGGGCTGAATATCAATGACGACACGCCGCTTTACATCCTCGCGCTCACT
>SCQY01000190.1 GCA_004298665.1 bacterium
GGGGCGGCCCGCCGGCGAGGCCGCCGCAAGCTGCGCGATGGTGGTGATTCCGGAAGATGCCAGCTTCTCGATTTGGTCGGATCGCATACGGGCGACGAGGCCGAGGTAGTCGTCGGCGTCGCGCCGCTGCTCGCATTGCTCGCGCCACGGGCAGACGGCGCAGTGAGCGCACTCGTAGGGATACGCATCCGCCGGGGACTGCATCCTCGCGAGGAATCTTTCCTTAAGGTGACGGTAGTACGCGGAGAAGTCTTCAAGACGGAATTTGCGCTCTTCTCCACTGCCCAGGATCACATAGGCGTGCGCGGGCATCGTCCCTTGAAGGCGCGCGACGTGCTCGCTGTAGTTACAGAGCTGAATGAGGAAATAGGGCTTGGGCTCCAGGGCTAACTTCGCATCCATGACTTCATAGCTATAGGGCCAGCGGTGGCCGAATAGATGATCTTGCCGCCTATTCGCTGCATGTGCCCATCCTACGCCGGCGGCGTGCCACCCCTGTGGCCTGCGGGATGGCGGCTCGCCTCACGCTCGGTTGTCCCGCTACTAAACCGAGCCGCTGGCTGGATATTCAATCGCTAGGCGATCGTGGACGCCGGCTAGGCGCCGCTTACGGAGAGAACGAAGCATCACAGCGTGCTAGGAGGGGCCATGAAGATTGGAATCATCGGGACCGGCAACATCGGCGGAACCCTCACTCGCCGGCTTACGGCACTGGGGCACGAGGTCGCGATCGCGAATTCACGCGGCCCCGCGACGCTACGCGACCTGGCTGCCGAGACGGGCGCCACGGCGGTCACGGTTCGCGACGCCGTTCGCGGCAGAGATCTGGTCATCATCACCATTCCAGAGAAGAACATCCCGAATCTGCCCGCGGATCTCTTCTCCGGCGTCTCCGATGCCGTGGTCGTGGTCGATACCGGCAACTACTATCCGCAACAGCGGGATGGAGCCATTGCGGAGATCGAGGCGGGTATGACCGAAAGCCGGTGGGTCTCGGAACGCCTAGGCCGCCCCGTGGTCAAGGCGTTCAACAACATCTATGCGCAACATCTGCGCGAGCACGGCCTCCCGCGCGGCACGCCGAAGCGCATCGCCCTGCCCGTCGCCGGGGACGACCCCGCAGCCAAGGCGATTGTTCTCAGGCTTCTCGACGAGCTTGGATTCGACGGCGTCGACGCCGGGAGCCTCGACGACTCGTGGCGGCAACAGCCCGGCACTCCCGTCTACGCGACCGACTTCGACGCCGAAGGAGTTCGCCGGGCGCTCTCCGAGGCAAAGCGGGAGCGCGGGCCCGCGTGGCGCGCGCCTACCTGATGCCACGCACGGGATCCGACGGCCGCTGCGCGCGGCCTACTCCTTGGCGCGAAGCACGCAGAATAAAGCGCGCGGCGCAGGATCGAGCGTACCCGGGTAGACGGTGCGCGTGACTTCGAGAATCTCAAACGTGCCGCCGAACACCCGGCGGATCTCATCGGGCGAGAAGCGGCTCGGGCCCCAATCGCCTGGCTGATCGTCGGCGAAGCATTTGAGAAGGAGCATTCCGCCGGGGACCAGGCGCGCAGCAACGGCGCGCACGTAGTCGGCGCGGCGATCGCCCGGGATCACGTGGAAACAGCCACGGTCGAGCAGGACGTCGAACTTCTCACCCAGCCGGCTCGCGAGCACATCGTCGACGAGGAAGCGAACCCGGCCTTCGGCATCACGCCGCCGAGCGGCTTCCACGGCGGCGGGCGAGATGTCGACACCGGTGGTCTGGAAGCCGCGTGCGGCAAGGGCGAGGGCCTGCGTGCCGGGGCCAGTCCCTACGTCAAGCGCGCTGCCGCGCAGCGCGTAGCGCTCGATGGCGCGCGCCAGGTCCGGATCGATCTCGGCGTAATACCACGGCATCTGCTCCACCGGATTGCTCTGGTAGAGC
>SCQY01000191.1 GCA_004298665.1 bacterium
GCACGTCAGCGAAGTCGCGCGCCATGCCCGCGGCGCTGCGGAGATCGGCATCGAGATCCCGCAGGTCAACATCAACGTAGCAGGCGTTCAGAAGTTCGCGACGGACGTCGTGACGGCAAATGTCAAAGGCGTGGAGACGCTCTTCAAGGGCAACGGCGTGCAGTGGACCATCGGCGAAGGCAGCTTCGTCGACAAGAACACCGTCAAAGTCACCAAGAAAGACGGCTCCAGCGAGACCTATAAGGCCAAAGACGTCGTCATCGCTACCGGCGGCGCCCCCGTCGACGTGAAGGCGTGGCCGCGCGACGGTAAGCTCATCCTCAACTCGGACGACGCCGTGCGTCTGCCGAGCGTGCCCAAGCGTTTGCTGGTCATCGGCGGCGGCGTCATCGGACTCGAGTTCGCTACGGTCTACAATCGCATGGGAGCCGCGGTGACGGTCGTCGAGATGATGCCCAATTTGCTCACCGGCACCGATCTCGAGATCTCGAAGACGATGGGACGCATCCTCAAGAAACAGAAGATCGAGATACTCACCAATACCAAGGTCGAGTCGCTCGAGAAGGGCGCCTCAACGGTGAAGGCAACGCTCAACGGCGAGGGCACCGCCAACAAGCAAGAGACGCGTGAGTACGACCAAGTGCTGGTAGCCGTCGGGCGCCGCCCCGTCACGGACAACCTGGGCTTGGAGAAAGCCGGCCTCGCGCTCGACGCGAAGGGCTTCATCAAGGTCGACGCGCAGCGCCGCACGAGCGTTCCAGGCGTCTGGGCGATCGGCGACATCACCGGCGGTCCGCTGCTGGCCCACAAGGCCATGAAAGAGGGCGTGGTGGCCGCAGAGGCGATCGCAGGACTCCCCGGCGTCGCCTACGATCCGGTGGCCGTGCCGAACTGCGTCTACACCGATCCCGAGATCGCCACCGTGGGCCTCTCCGAAGAGGATGCCAAGGCCCAAGGATACGAGCTGCGCATCGGCAAGTTCCCGCTGGCGGCCAGCGGCCGCGCGCGCTCGATGCACGAGAGCGACGGCATGATCAAGCTCATCGGCGACAAGAAGACCGACGTGCTGCTGGGGATGCACATCATCGCTCCCCAGGCCGAGTCGCTGATCGGCGAAGGCGTGATCGCACTGGAGATGGGGGCAACCCTCGAGGACATCGGCCTCTCCATTCACCCGCACCCCACGCTCACCGAGAGCATCATGGATGCCGCCGAGGCCGCCCACGGCAAGGCGATCCACATCATGAACCCCAAGCCGACGGCGGCCGCCGCCAAATAGGATCCGCGCGATGTCCGAGCGAGAGCCCGTGCGGGGAACCCCGGCGGGCTCTCCGCGTGCCCTGGAGGCCGTGAGCGGCGCGCCCCGCGCGGCACGCCTCGTCGATCTCGGACGCATGCGCTACGGCCCGGTACTGGAACTGCAGCGCCGTCTCCACGCGGCACGAGTTGCCGACGAGCTCCCCGATACTTGGCTGCTGGTCGAGCACGATCCGGTCATTACTCTCGGGCGCAATGCCCAAGAAGACAATCTGCTTCTGCCGCGGCCGCTGCTGGAGCGCCACGGTGTGGAAGTCTTCGAAATCGAGCGGGGCGGCGATGTGACCTATCACGGGCCCGGACAGCTGGTGGTCTATCCAATCCGCAAGCTGGCGCGCTTCCGCGAGATCGTCCCGCTGGTGCGCTCCCTAGAGGGTGCGGTGATCGAGGCATTGGCGACGTTCGGCATCACGGGTGAGCGCTGGAGCGAGCATGCGGGCGTCTGGGTCCATGACGAGCAGATCTGTGCCGTCGGCCTCGCCGTTCAGAAGATGGTCTCGCTCCATGGGATCGCGCTGAATGTCTCTACCGATCTCTCTTATCCGCAGCTCATCAATCCATGCGGTCTCCCGGATCGCGGCGTCACGTCGATCGCGCGAGAGACAGGACGTACCGTGAGCCTTGTCGAGGCCAAGCGGGCCCTCGTGCCCGCACTGGGCAAAGCATTCCACGCCGCCTTCGTGGAGACGCCCCTGGCGGACATCGACCTCGACCTGAGACCAAACTCGCAAGGCGAGTCTCCACCACCCGCGAAAAACACTCCGTTGTGATCACGCAAAAGCCGGACTGGCTCAAAGTCAAGCTCCCCACGGGCGACACCTACAACAACCTGCGCGACCATGTGAAGGGCCTCAAGCTCCATACGGTCTGCCAGGAGGCGCGCTGCCCGAACATCGCTGAATGCTGGGGCCGCGGTACGGCGACGATCATGATCCTCGGCGACACGTGTACGCGCGGCTGCCGCTTCTGCGCCGTCAAAACGGGCAATCCCAAGAAGATGGTCGACTGGGACGAGCCGCGGCGCGTAGCCGAAGCGTGCGTCGAGCTCAACTGGAAGTACGTTGTCCTGACGTCCGTCGACCGCGATGATCTCCACGACGGCGGCGCTGCCATCTTCGCGGAGACGGTGCGCCAGATCCACCAGCGACTGCCCGAGACGAAAGTCGAGTGCCTCACGGGCGACTTTCGCGGCAACCTGGAGCAAGTCAAGATCGTCCTCGACTCCGGGATGGACGTCTTCGCGCACAACCTCGAGACATGCCGCCGGCTGACGCCCAGCGTGCGCGATCGCCGCGCCTCGTTCGATCAAACGCTCAAGGTGCTGAAGTACGCGAAGGAGACGGGGCTAGCGCACTTCGTGAAGACGTCGCTTATGCTGGGCTTGGGCGAGACCGAAGACGAGATCGAGCAGACCATGGACGAAGCACACGCCATCGGCGTCGACATCTTCACCATGGGGCAGTATCTTCAACCGACCAAGAAGCACTTGCCGGTGATCGAGTTCGTGCCCCCCGAGAAGTTCCAGCGCCTCAAGAAGCTCGGCCTCTCGAAAGGCTTCCGCCAAGTCGTCGCCGGCCCGCTCGTGCGCTCTTCGTACCACGCCGAAGAGGCATTCCGGTAGAGTTGGCGGCTAGCTGGGAAGCAGCTGCGCCTGCAGCGAGATCTTTGTTCCCGCTAGCGCCTTCGACACGGGGCAGTTTTCCTTAGCGTCGTTCGCGCACTTCTGAAACGTCGCTTCGTCGATGCCGGGCACGCTCGCCACGGTCGTGAGAGCAATCGAAGTGATCGAGAGCGTATCGATGTCGATCGTCACCTTCGCCAGCGTGTTGATCTGCGCGGGCGTGTAGCCGGCCTTCCCGAGAATAAGTGAGAGCGCCATGCTGAAGCAGCCGGCATGCGCCGCACCGATCAGCTCCTCGGGATTAGTGCCCGGGGCGTTTTCGAAGCGCGAGCCAAACGAATAGGCGCCCGCGAAGGCGCCGCTGCCAACCTTCAGGGAGCCGCTTCCCTGCTT
The DNA here is from genome assembly GCA_004298665.1 of bacterium. Classification (GTDB taxonomy): domain Bacteria; phylum Vulcanimicrobiota; class Vulcanimicrobiia; order Vulcanimicrobiales; family SCRA01; genus SCRA01. The sequence goes on from SCQY01000191.1 coordinate 3,332, forward strand.
GATGTCGCCTCTCCACTCGGCCTCCGCCGTACGAACCGTCATGATCATACCTCCGCCCGTATCCTACGCCGCCGGCCGGGGCCGCAGATGCGACCGCGGTCTCCCGGCAGGCGGTGCAGGAACCTACGCGTAGACGCCGCGGACCTTGAGCGACTTCACCACACGGTCGATCGCCGTCATGTACGCCGCAGTGCGCAACGAGACGCTGCGCGTCTTGGCCATCTTGTGGATTGCTGCGAAGTTGCTCTCGAGGATGTCCTTGAGACGCTCGTTGACTTCGGACTCCTTCCAGAACAAACCCATGCGGTCTTGCGCCCACTCGAAGTATGAGACGGTCACGCCGCCGGCGTTGGCGACGATATCCGGGACCACCGTGATACCACGGGACTGCAGCACATGGTCGGCCTCGGGCGTCGTAGGACCGTTGGCCCCCTCGACCACGAGACGAGCCTGAATGCGTGCCGCGTTCTCCCCGGTGAGCTGCTTCTCCAGCGCCGCGGGCACGAGGATGTCGCAGGGCAGCTCCAGCGTCTGCGCGTTGGAGACGCGCTCTCCGCCGCGAAAGCCGTCCAGCGAGTGGTGCTCCTGCGCGTAGGCGATCGCCGACTTGACGTCGATGCCGTTGTCATTGACGTAGCCGCCCGTGACGTCGGAGATGCCGACGATTTTCGCGCCATGCTCTTCCAGCAGCATCGCGGCGATCGAGCCGACGTTGCCGAAGCCCTGCACCACGATCCGTTGCCCCTTGAGCGCGCGGTTCTCCGTGGCCAGCTGCGCTGCGGTCACGAGCATGACGCCGCGGCCGGTGGCCTCCACTCGCCCGCGCGAGCCGCCGATCTCCAGCGGCTTGCCCGTCACGACGCCGGGCACGGACATGCGCACGTGCATCGAGTAGGTGTCCATGAACCAGGCCATCGTCTGCGGGTTGGTACCGACGTCGGGAGCCGGAACGTCCTTGTCCGGTCCCACGATCTCCACCAGCTCCGCCGCATACCGCCGCGTGATGCGCTCGAGCTCCCCGAGCGAGAGGACGTTAGGGTCACAAGTAACCCCGCCCTTACCTCCGCCGAACGGGATATCGACCGCGGCGCACTTCCAGGTCATCCAGAAAGCAAGCGCGGTAACTTCGTCGAGCGTCACGCCGGGATGGTAGCGGATACCGCCTTTGGCCGGGCCGCGAGTGAAATTGTACTGAACGCGGTACCCCGTGTAGACTTCGATCTCGCCGTTATCGCGCTGAAAGGGGATCGAGACGATTACCTGGCGCGACGGGTGCGTCAAGATACGACGCATGCCCTCCTCGATCTCGAGATTCGCGGCGGCCTCGTTGAAATACTGAATAGCGTCTCCGAAAACGGAGACTTCACGCACTGCAGTGCTCATGATGGGAACGGACGAACCTCCCTCGACATGGTCAAAACATAACGCCGTTCGCGTGGGCGGCCGCCGGGCCCTGTCTTAGGATAGGGCCGCCGGGCAAGCGCTTCGGCGCCTTACCCTGAAACGAGCACTAGACGTTGAAGCGGAAGGTCACCACGTCGCCCTCTTGCATCACGTAGTCTTTCCCTTCAGAACGCAAGAGGCCGGCGGCCCGCACCGCCTCGAGGCTCCCCAAGCGCACGAGGTCGTCATACGAAGCGATCTCCGCCCGTATGAAGCCGCGCTCGATGTCGGAGTGGATCACCCCGGCGGCCTGCGGGGCTTTGGTTCCCTTGTGGATCGGCCACGCACGGGTTTCTTTCTCCCCCGCCGTCAGAAACGTCGTCAGGCCGAGCAGATCGTAGGCGGCCACCGCCATCCGGTCGAGACCGCTCTCATGTGCCCCCAACTCGTCGAGGAACGCTTGCGCCTCTTCCGGCGGAAGGCCCGCCAGCTCCGATTCGATCTTTCCGGAGAGGACGACCATCTTGGATCCTTCGCGATCGGCGATCGCACGCAGGACGTCGACCATCGGGCCCGGGGCCGCGAGTTGCGTCTCGTCGACGTTCGCGACGTACATCAGCGGCTTGGCCGTCAGCAGGCCGATCTCACGCGCAACCTCCACATCGAGACTCGCAGCGGGGAAGTGCCGTGCTGGTAGGCCCTGCTCGAGAGCCTCCTGCAGGCGCTTGGCAGCGTCCAAGCGGGGTGCGAGCTTGGGGTCGGCGCGCACCATGCGTTCCAGCTTCGGGAGATGCCGCTCGAGCGTCGCGAGGTCGGCCAGCGCCATCTCCAAGGCGATGATCTCGACATCGCGCGCGGGATCCGGCGTACCCTCCACATGGATAACGTCGTCATCTTCAAAGCAGCGCACGACCATCGCAACGGCATCCGTGTTGCGGATATGGCTGAGGAAGGCATTGCCCAGTCCCTCGCCTTTGCTGGCGCCGCGCACCAGGCCCGCGATGTCGATGAACTCGGTCGTGGCCGGGACGATCTTCTGGGAACGAAAGAGCCTAGCCAGCACGTCGAGGCGCTCATCGGGCACGGGAACGACGCCAACGTTGGGATCGATCGTGCAGAACGGGTAGTTGGCGGCAGCGGCCGCCGCCGAGCGCGTCAAGGCATTGAAGATGGTGGACTTTCCAACGTTGGGGAGACCGACGATGCCGCAGGAGAGGCTCACGTGGGAAACATCTTCCAGCCGCGCTTCTGGAGTGCGGCGACGAGGGTGAGACGGAAGGCACAGACGACTTCCGGCGTCGGCGTGGCGCAGCGGAACTGCGCGACGAGCCAAGCAAAGCCGCCTTCTACCTTGGAAACCATAACGGTGCCCTCTTCCAGGCCCTGCGAGGCGATGCAGGAGCGCACGTCCTCGCAGAGCGCGGCAACATCGACGTCCTTCAGCGGTACGGCGAACTCGACGCTCGCCATGTTGCTGCGCGTGTAGTTGGTGAGCGTGGTGATCTGCCCGTTGGGGACGATCACCAAGCGTCCACGCGAATCGCGAAGGTGCGTCGAGCGCAGCCCGACGGAGACCACCAGCCCCTCCGCTCCGGCTGCGGCCACGTAGTCGCCGATGCCCATCTGATTCTCGACGAGGATGAAGAAGCCGGCAAGCCAGTCGCGAATGAGCGTCTGCGCTCCCAGCGCCACCGCGATGCCCGCGATGCCCGCCGCCTCCAGCAGTGCGGTCAAGTCGATGTCGAAGACGTTGAGCACGGCGGCGATACCGGCCAACGCGACGCTGTAGTACCAAAGCGAGGAGGCCACGGCGGCGATCGTTGCTGCCCGCGGCACCAGGAGCGCGGTAAGGCGCTGTCCGAAGAGGCGGCGAATCACGCGCGCGCCGAGCCGCGCCACGAGCAGCGCCGCGACGGCTTCGAGGGCGGCGACGATCCAGCGCTCGTGGAGAAGATCGGCTAACAAAGCGAGGCACCCGTTTCGGGGGCGAGCGCAGGCTTCCCTACGCGGGAAGCGGCAACCAGGAATCGGCGCGGAAGCCGGGGGAAAAGCCCGCATGCGGCAGATGAAAGTGGACAAGCTGGGCATCGATCTGCTCACCCACGACCCCGTGGTCATCCTCAAGGATCTCGAAGGGAAGCGGTATCTGCCCATTCTCATCGGCCCATTCGAGGCGACGGCTATCGCGCTCGCTCTCGAAGGCACGCAGGCGCCGCGGCCGCTCTCCCATGACTTGATGAAGAGCATCCTCGAGACGCTCGAGGCCAAACTCGTGCAAGTCGTCGTCCACGACATCAAGGATTCAACGTTCTACGCGCGCCTGGTCGTCGAGGCCGACGGCGAGACCGAGGAGATCGACGCACGTCCGTCCGACGCCATCGCACTTGCGCTGCGCGTCGGTGCCCCGATCTACGTCTCCGACAAGATTGCCTTGGAGGAGACGGTGTACGACAAGAAGGCTGAGGCCGAGGAGAAACAGCGCTTCAAGAAATTCATCGAAGAGCTCAAGCCCTCCGACTTCCGCGATTGATCCCACCACATCACCTGCGACCGTAAGGAGATATCGTTGCTGAACGAGCATGCCGAGATCGGCGTTTTCGGCGGATCCGGCTTCTACTCGCTGTTGGACACCATCAAGGAAGTGGTCATCGAGACCCCGTACGGCCCGCCGAGCGACGCTTTCGCTATCGGCGAGGTAGCGGGAAAGCGCGTGGCCTTCCTGCCGCGCCACGGCAAGGACCATCGCTATCCGCCCCACGCCATCAACTATCGCGCGAACCTTTGGGCGATGAAGGAATTGGGCGTCACGCGCATCATCGGGCCGTGCGCCGCGGGCTCGCTCGACCCCGCTTGTGCTCCCGGCCATTTCGTGGTGGCGGATCAGCTCGTCGATCGCACCAACGCGCGTAGGGACACGTTCTACGACGGGCCCATCACGACGCACGTCTCCTTTGCCGACCCTTACTGCTCGCAGCTCCGGCCGGTCGCGGTGCAAGCCTGCAAAGACGTCGGCGTGACCACGCACGAGAGCGGCACGATCGTCACCATCCAAGGCCCGCGCTTCTCCACGCGCGCCGAGTCGCGCTGGTACGCCGGCGCCGGCTGGCAAGTCATCAACATGACGCAGTATCCGGAAGCCTACCTGGCGCGCGAGCTGGAGATGTGCTACGTCAACATCTCGCTGATCACGGACTACGACGTCGGGCTCGACGGAGAGGCCGGAGTAGAACCGGTGACGCATGCCGCCGTGATCGAGATCTTCAACAAGAACAACGCCCGCGTGCGGGACGCCATTCTCAAGATCATCGAGCGGATGCCGGCGGAGCGTACCTGCGGATGCGGTTCAGCGCTGCTCGGCGCACGCATCGGTCATTAGGAGATACGATGCAGCGCATCGAGCTCGGCGGCTATGTCAGAGGGTTGGGGCTCCTGGTCACCAATCCCGTGGTGATCGTGCCCCCGCTCCTGGCCGACCTAACCGCCAAACTGCTGAGCTATGCGTTGCTGGGCGGGCCCACGGACATCATCGGCTCGATCAGCGGCGGCTTCACTTCGATGTTGATCTTCATCATCGAGTGCTTCGGCTTCGGCGTCGCGATGATTGCTGCGTCGTACGCTTGGCGCATGGGGCGCGCCCGCATCGACGCGGCATGGGACGACGCACGGCGGAAGTTAGCCGAAGTGGCGATGGCCGCACTGGGCTTGAACTTCGCGCTGTGGATCGCCGGCATGATCGGCGGATTCCTGGTCCCGTTCTACGGCGCGCTCGCGCTGACGGCCGTTGCCGCCTACTTCTTCATCTACACGCTGCCCGCCGCTGCGGTCGGCGGAACGCCTGGCTTTGCTGCGCTCGGTGCCTCGGTCGACCGCGTGCGTGCCAACGCGCCCGCTACCCTCGTGCTCACGGCTGTCTCCGCGGCATTGATCGTCTTGCCGGAGCGCTATCTGTTCGGCTGGGCCTTCCAGTTCGGCATCGTTGCGGAGCTTGCGTTCGATTCCCTCGTGACCGCGATCGTCTTCGCGTACCTAGCGATCGTCACCGTACGCGTCTACGATGACACGGCGGTCTCGTACTGGCGCCGTTACTAGGGTAAACCACGCCGCTCGGCAACGATGGGATGACGCAAGTCAAGGAGTCGCTGATTTCCGTCAGACCAAGGCGCCGAGCGGTGAGGTGTACTCTCTCGTACATGAACCGCTCGGCAACGATGGG
>SCQY01000192.1 GCA_004298665.1 bacterium
TGGGTGCAAGGGAGCTACGCCGATCAAGCGTTCATCGCGCTCGACGAAGACTTAGACCCCGGGAGCACGCTCGCGGCGTTTGCGCAGGTGACGGAGAACGACATGCGCTCGCGGCTCTCCAAGGTCTTCGTCGACACGCACGACAAGTTGCAGATGCCCAACGGCATGCCGGCAATGCGCATGAAGGTCGAGTACCTGGTCGGCGAATCCGACACGCTCTACCAGCAGTACGTCTGGCTCATCTACGACGGTCAGATCGGCATCGTACTGGCCGTCGGCGGGCGCGTCGGGCGCGTCGGGCTCGATGACGCGACGAAGATCGCCTCGACGCTGACGGTGGTGTGGCGCGGCGACGGCCCCCCGCCTCCGCCGTAGCTGCCCCCGCACGCTTTCATCATGTCACCTGTAGCGCTGGGTGCGGCGAGACACGTAGCTGCGTTACTTGTATGTAAGACAGGACCGTGTGTTACGCTAGGGACATGGCAGGAACCTTGACCATTCGACTCGATGAGCGTGACCGCAAGGTTCTCGAAGCAGCGGCACGCCAGCGGGGCGTGGGGCTGAGCGCCTTCGTGCGCGGCCTCGCCGAAGCAGAGGCTAGGCGCTTACGGCGCTCTGCAATCCGGGCGGAGGGCGAGAAGGTTGTTTCATACCTCCTGGAGCACCCGGAGGCGCGAACCGAGGTGGAGACCTACGGTCGTCCGATCGGCGAGCTGCCGTGAGGCGTCCAGCGGCCGGTACGATCGTGCTCGTGGACTGGGGCGTTGGAGCCACGCCGCGTGAGCCTACCAAGATCCGGCCCGCGGTCGTCGTGGAGGACGACGAGCTCTTCCCCGAACGCTACCCGAATACGCTGGTCGTTCCGCTGACGCGGGACGAGGCGCTGGCGTATCCGGCCTTTGCCGAGCGCATCGACCCCACGGATGGTAATGGTGCGGAGGCGACTTCGTGGGCGCTGGCCCACCACGTGACCAGCATATCGCTCAAGCGCGTTCAGGAGACGTCTTCGCGTATAACGGCGGATCAGCTGGCAAACCTCCGCCGCCGCATCGCTCTCGCGTTGGGGCTCTGAACCGCCGTTCAAGAGGCCACGCATGGGGAACAATGAGAGCAGGAGGTCACACGCTATGCACCTGCGATCAAGTGGAGCGCTCCTTACCCTCCTACTCGTATCCGCGCTTGCCGCTTGCGGCGGAGGCGGCGGAGGCGGCGGCTCATCGGCGGTGGTACCTACGTCGCCCCCAACCTCGGCATCCGCAACCATCCCCATCCCGCCGATAGCGATGGGCGGCCCTGGCCCGTCGTTCGGCGGCTACTCGCCGACGTTCTGGTATCCGGCCAACGACGCCAGTCCCTCACCGGAGCCGAGCGCTCTCTTGACGACTTCAACGACGGCTATCGCGAACTTGCCGTCGCCGGCGCCGCCCGGGACACCGTTGGCCAACTTCTCACTGAAGCTGCAGACGACGCTAACTTTCCAGGGCTGCCCGTACTTCTCGCCGGTGACCGTTCCATCGTCGGTCGTGATTGCCGGGCATACGTTCTACGAGAGCGCCTACGATCTCACGACGAAGGCAGCGATCGCCTGCGATTCCACGGGATTCACCGCCAGCGGTCAGAGCATAAGCTTCAGCGGTTTTCCGACGGCGCCCATTACGTTGAATGCCTCCGACACGTACGTCGTCGTGCTCAGCTATCAATGAGCGTAAGCAAGACCCGCAGGAGTCACGTTACGGTCGGCTTAGCCTTGCTTACGGCCCGTACGCGACGCTAGGTTTCGTTGCAGTCGGCGAGACCACGAACCAGTCCCACATGCCTCCCGCGGCATGGCCCGGAACCCCGCACATCATCCAGAAGCGGCCCGGTGCCGATGCCGTGAACGCAAACGTATCGCTCTGATTCGAGGCTAGCCCACCGATTAAGTCTGCCGTTGTGGCGCCTGCAAAAATCGGAGGCTGGATGCCTTGCATCGGTGGGGTTTGCTGAGCGGAGATGATCTCTAAGCTGTGCGGCAACGAGTCCTGGTTGACTGCCGTCATC
>SCQY01000193.1 GCA_004298665.1 bacterium
GCGCACGAAGAGGCAGCCGCCGCACTAGCCGACTTCGTTCCAGCCGCCAACGGCTTCAGCGGGCGCGACATCCCGCCCGATGACGTCTTCAACCGCTGCGTTCGCTGCGGGCTCTGCCTCCCCACCTGCCCCACATACGTGGAGACGATGGTGGAGACGTCGAGTCCGCGCGGACGTATCGCGTTGATCAAGTCGGTCGCGGAAGGGCAGCTCGATCTGCTCTCCTCGGGCTTCATGCACCAGATGAGCGAGTGCCTCGACTGCCGCGCCTGCGAAGCCGTCTGCCCTTCGGGCGTGGAGTACGGTAAACTGCTGGAACCCGCGCGCACGCAGATCAACCGCGCGCTGGAGCAGCAGCGCGGACCGATCAAGAACTTCGTGCGCCACGTTCTGCTGCACGTGCTCTTCGGCAACCTCGTCGTCATGCGCTTGGTCTCGCGGCTGCTGTGGTTCGTTCAGCGTTCCGGACTTCAAACGTTTGCTCAGAAGAGCGGGCTTGCGCGCCTCTTCGGCATGGAGAAGATGATCGACCTCGCGCCGCGTATGAGCGACACGTTCTTCGTCGCACGCGATCAACGCTGGGATGCCAAGGGTGCCAAGAAAGCCACCGTCTTCCTGCACGGGGGCTGCATCATGGCCACCGCCTTCGCCGAGATCGACTTCGCTACCGTGCGCGTCCTGCAGCGCGCCGGATGCGAAGTGCTCGCCCCTGCGGCTCAGGGCTGCTGCGGCGCCATCACCGTTCACGCCGGCGACATGGATGCCGGACGCGAGCTGGCCAAGCGCAACATCGAGGCTTTCGAACAATCCGGCGCTGACTACTACATCATCAACGCCGCCGGCTGCGGTTCCACCCTCAAGGAGTACGGCCACCTCTTCCACGAGGATCCTCAGTGGCATGCGCGCGCCGTCCGCTTTGCCGCCAAGGTGCGCGACATCACCGAGTTCCTCGACGACATTGGCATCGATGAGCATTTAGGGCGCATCGATGCGACGGTCACGTACCAGGAACCGTGCCATCTGGTGCACGCGCAACGCATCTCCCAGGCGCCGCGCAACCTGCTGCGCAAGATTCCCGGGCTCACGCTGGTTGAGATGAACGAGAGCTCGCTATGCTGCGGCAGTGCCGGCATCTACAACCTCACGCAGCCGGAGATGTCCCAGCGCTTGATGGAGCGCAAAGCGAAGAACGCCGTGGAAACCGGCGCCTCCTGTTGTGCCACGGCCAACCCCGGCTGTCAGCTCCAGGTGCAGGCCGGCCTGCGCCGCGAGGGGAGCGCGATGACCGTGCGCCATATCATCGAACTGTTGGACGAGTCCTATCGCATCGTCGACGCCGGGGGTGCGGCGGGCGCTTAGGCCCGGTACTCTCGCCACTCCGTGACATAGCCGTCGCCGAAACGCACCAGCGCTCCCATCTCCATCGTCTGGCGCGCCGTACCACCTGCGCCCCGCATGGCGAACGTAAAGGTCACAAAGGCCGTCTCGCCGTCGACCAGAACGTCGCCCACCACCATGCGCACGGCGCTGCCGCCGGCGAAGAATCCGCGCATGAAGTCGCGGATCGCTGCACGCCCGCGCAACGGCTCGCGCCCAGCCTCACGGTAGCCGGCGTCCTGCGCAAAGAGGCTGGCGGCGGCGTCGGCGTCGCCGGCGTGCCAGGCGTCGACCAGACGCTGCAGCAAGGCGTAGAAACTCATGCCTCGAGTGCTTCGACCAAGTCCTTCAAGATGCGCCCCGTGGCTCCCCAGATGTGGTGTTCCCCGTAGTCGAGGGCGGTCACGTTGCGCTCGCCGCCGCGCATCACCACGGTCGCGTACCGCACGGCGCCCGGGCGCAGGATCTCCGCCAGCGGCACTTCGATGACGGCCTCGATCTCGCCGTCGCTGCAGAGCCACGGCTGACGCTGCTCGAGGTATCCCACGAATGGGGCGATCGCGTAGTCGGTGACCACGGTCGAGACGTCGGGAAGGCGCCCGAGCAGGCGTACGCGCGAGGGGGCGACCCCCAGCTCCTCCTCCAGCTCGCGCAGTGCCGTCCGCTCGAGGGCGCTGCCGTCGGCAGGCTCCCATTTGCCGCCCGGCAGACTGATCTCACCCGGATGTTGCTTCAGCGCGTAGCTGCGCCGCGTGAAAGGGATCAGCAGCTCCCCGTGCTCGTCGCGCACGAGGAGAGCGGTGACGGCCGCACGCCGCCCCCGTACCACCGGAGAAGGGCTCTGCGCCGCTAGGCGCGCCGCGATCGCCTCGATCTCTAACACTCTGTAGCGCCTATGTATCTGGCTGGGGCGGATGGATTCGAACCATCGCATGGCGGTTCCAAAGACCGCTGCCTTACCGCTTGGCTACGCCCCATCCCTCGGCGGTGGCTTGTGCTACCTCACGCGGGCGATTACCTGCTACATCGCACAAGCGGCGTGTGCTCCATTTCTTCGTCACGCGTTCGTATCAGCTGGGTATCATACGTACACGCAAAGCTCACGGCCGC
>SCQY01000194.1 GCA_004298665.1 bacterium
TATCGGGGACGATGACGTCGCGATACCCTGCCGCATCGCTCATGCCGCTTGCATGGCTTCCTTGGCCTTGGCCACGACCTGCTCGACGCTGGGAACGTACCACTGCTCTACGCCGGCAAGGGGGTAGGGGGCGTCCGGCGCGGTCACGCGCGCGATCGGCGCGCGCAGACTGTAGAACGCTTCGCTCGCCAGCGTCGCGACGACTTCCGCGCCGAAGCCGCTTGTCAGCGGGGCCTCGTGGACGACGACGCATCGACCGGTGCGCTCCACGGTGCTGACCAGCGTCTCGACGTCGAGCGGCACGAGCGTCCGCAAATCCAAGACTGTCGCCTCGATGCCGTCCCGAGCAAGGATGCCGGCAGCTTGTTCGGCCAGGTGCACGGCGGCGCTCCAGGCCACGATGGTGATGTCCTTTCCGTCTCGAGCGATGCGCGCGCGGCCGAACGGAACGGCATGCTCTCCGTCGGGTACCTCGCCGCGTACCAGGCGATAGCCGCGCAGCGGCTCGCAGAAGAGCACCGGGTCTGGATCTCGTATGGCCGTCGTCAACAGGCCCTTCGCATCGGCGGCGGTCGCCGGCATCACGACCTTCAGCCCCGGGCACTGTGTGAAGAGTCCCTCGAGCGCGTCGGCATGGAGCTCCGGTGTTTTGACGCCGCCGCCGAAGGGCGCTCGGATCGTGAGCGGGAGGGCGAAGCGGCCGCGCGATCGATAGCGCATGCGCGCGACGTGCGGAGCGATCTGGTGGAGCGCCTGTTGCGCGAAGCCCAAGAACTGGATCTCGACGACGGGGGAGAGACCCGAGATCGCCAAGCCGATCGCGGATCCAACGATGGCGCCTTCGGCGAGCGGCATGTCGACGACCCGGTCGGGCCCGAACTCGGAGAGGAGCCCGTCGGTGGCGCGGAAGACACCGCCCATGCGCCCGATGTCGAGCCCGAGCAGCATCACTCGATCGTCGCGCAGCATCTCCGCTCGCAACGTCTCGCGAATGGCTTCGAGCATGGTCATGGTCGCCACGATCAGCTTGCCTCCATGGCTGCGGATGCGAGCGCGTGAAGGCGCTCGTCGCGTTGAGCGGCGAGACGGGCGGGCGTTTCCGCGAAGACGTCTTCGAAGAGCATCTCCGGGGCCGGCGGACTCGCGGCGGATGCGGCGTCGAGCGCTTGTTGAATCTCGGCGCGCACGTCGGCCTGATAGGCTTCGGCAATGTCCTCGCTCCAGCGCCCCCGCTGCGAGAGGTAGCGCTGCACCCTGGCGATCGGGTCCAGTGGCTCCCGTCGGTGAAGCTCTTCCGAGGTCACGTAGCGCGAAGGGTCGTCGGCGGTGTTGTGCGCGCCCAGACGGTACGTCTGCGACTCGATAAGCGTGGGCCCTTCTCCGGATCGGGCCCGTTCGACCGCCGCGGACGTCGCGGCATGAACGGCGAAGAGGTCGTTGCCGTCGACCACAATACCGGGGAAGCCGTACCCGGGAGCTCGTTCCGCAAAGGTGCGCGCTGCTGTCTGCCGCGAGCGCGATGTCGAGATGGCCCAGCCGTTGTTCTGCAAGAAGAACACGACCGGAGCCTTCACCACGCCGGCGAGATTGCAGGCTTCGTGGAAGTCACCCTCGGACGATGCGCCATCGCCGAAGTAGACCAGTACGACTCCCCCGGAACGCTGCAAGCGCAGGCCCCACGCTAGGCCGACGGCGTGGGGCAGCTGAGCCGCGATGGCGATCTGGATCGGAAGAAGCCGAACATCGTCGGGAATGCGAGCGCCGGCGGGATTTCCCATGAAGTAGCGGATGAAGTCCATCAAGGGAAGTCCCTGGCGGAGCAGCGCGGGAAGCTCGCGGTACTGGGGAACGACCCAGTCTCTACTGGGATCGATGGCGCACGCCGAACCGACCACCGATGCCTCTTGGCCTCGTACGGGGGAGAACGTCCCAAGCCGGCCTTGACGTTGAAGGCTGAAGCCCTTCTCGTCGAATGCGCGCGAGAGCATCATCAGCCTGAGTGCCGAGAGCACCTCGCCGTCGTCCATGGTCGGAACCGCTCCGTCGACAAGCGTGCCGTCGGGCCGGAGCAGAGAGATCGGCTGGATCTCCTCGCGACTCGGACAGAATTGTGGCTCGATCGCGACCTTCATGGGGCCTCCCGTCGTGCGTGACAGTCGCTCCCTTACGTCTTGTATACTAATTGGAATACAAAGTCAAGCCTGACAAATCAGCGCAACTTCGCTAACGTGACGGCCAAAGCGTCGAAGACGTGCTCCCTTGCCAAGCGCTCCGCGGCGTCGCCATCGCGCGCGAGAAGCGCTTGGGTGATGCTCTCGTGTTGCGCGATCGCGCGCAACGCCTCCTCATCCGAATAGAGCATGGCGATGCGGTGATTGAAGTAGTGCTCACCGTGGTGACGGATCACTTCGGCGATACGTGCATTTCCGGACGCCTCGACGATGGCATCGTGAAACCGGTTGTTGACGCCGACGAGCTGATCACGAGGACACTGGGCGAGGCTCGGGGTCTTTCCATCTCGGATCATCGCTATGCGTCGCAGCTGCGTCTCCGTCGCGCGATCCGCTGCAAGGCGTGCCGCGAATCCCTCCAACGCCGCACGAATCTCGTAGATCTGGCGGATCTCCTGTGGGGTATGCTCCCGGACCACCCAGCCGCGGCGTCTGCTGAGCACGAGTCCCTCTGTCGAGAGACGTTTGAGACCCTCCCGGATGGGCGTGCGGCTGACCTCCAGCCACTCGGCGAGCTCCGCCTCGATCAATCGCTCATTGGGGCGAATTCGACCGGTAACGATGGCGTCATGGAGACGCCGATAGACTTCGTCGGACCGCGTTGCCGACATCGGCTCGCTGGGGGAGTTGGGCATGAACACTCTCCTCGCGTAGTATTGGATGCCGCACCGGTTTGGGTCCTCGGCTGGAATACCCGCGAGATCGCGCCCAGCGCGTTGACAGCGTAGGATGGTAGTTGTATCATCGAACCAATGCAGAGTCGAACTAATGCTGCCCGCTCCCGGCGGCTCGACCACTCGCCGGCCGGTGACTTCCGGGACGCCATGGTCGCGCTCATCCGCGCGCTCGGCCTCCATCAGCCCGAGCGGACGCCCTGCGGCCAGCCTGTCGCCGTTGCTGAGGCCCACGCCCTGATGGAGCTGGCGCGAGAGCCTGGCCTCTCGCAGAGCGGCCTTGCCTCCTACCTGCGGCTCGAGAAGAGCACGGTCAGCCGGATCGTCACGATGCTAGAGCGGCGAAGCTGGGTCGAACGCCAACGCGATGGCGCCGACGCGCGTATCGTACACGTGAGTCTCACCGCTGCCGGCCGGGAGGCCGTCGCGACCATCGCAGCCGCACGCGAGGCGAAGTTCGCCGAAATCTTCGCGGCGATTCCGGAGTCGAAGCGTGAGGCTCTCCTCGACTCCCTCGACACCCTCATGAGGGTCTTGCGTGAAGCGTGAGAACGCCGCAGGCCAAGCGGCTACGCCGGTCCTCTCCGTCGTGCTCTCCGTCTTGGCTGCATCGCATCATTGGTTGCACATGGGCATCATGCTCTTGCTGGGCGGCAGCATGGGCACGATGGGCGCCGCGATGCTGGGTATCATCTGGCTCCGCCATGTCATGATCGTCGCCACGCTGCTGATGGTGGCGTTGACGGTCTATCGCCTCGTCCGGCGCCGCTACCACCATCGCAGCCTCGTCGCCCTCAACGCCGCGGCGTCGCTCGTCTCGCTCGCATTCGTCGGCTACACGGTGAATCAATTCGGCTGGTGACGGAGGCGGCGTGCTGTTCCAAAGAGACTTGTCCGGTGCGAACTGG
>SCQY01000195.1 GCA_004298665.1 bacterium
ACCGGCGTCTTCGCCGACGTAGCGCAGAACGGCGTACGCGGCGCTGCGATCGCCGTCGATTGGTGGAACCAGCGGGGCGGCGTGCTGGGGAGACGCGTCGAAGCCCTCGTCGAGGACAATCAGAACAATCCCGGCGCGAGCGTCGAAAAGGCGCGAAAGCTCGTCAACCAGGAGGGCGCCGTCGCCCTGATGGGAACCGTCAACAGCGCCGCGGCGCTCTCCACCAGCGGCGCCGCCAACGCCATGCACGTACTCTTCATGGCCGGCGGGCACGCCGATGCGATCAGCGGGAAGGCCTGTCGCTGGAATACCTTCCAGATTCCGCAGACCACTTGGCAGATCGCGCACGCCACGGGCTTCTCGTTCGCTAAGCTCTTAGGGAAGCGCTGGTACTTGATCACGCCGGATTACGCACTTGGCCATGCATTGGCTGCGGGCTACGAAGACGTGGTCAAGATCGTCGGCGGCAACATCGTCGCCAACGATCTCACGCCCCTGGGCACGTCGGACTTTAGCCCCTATCTCACGAAAGTCGCAGCGGCCAAGCCCGACTGTCTGGTCCTGCTGGTGCAAGGCGCCGACTGGGTGAACTGTATCAAGCAGGCCAGCGCGTTCGGCATCACCGCCAAGATACCGCTGTGCGGGCCGTTCGCGGAGCTCGAGTCGATCTGGGCCTTGCCGCCAAAACTGCGCACCGGGTACTGGGGGACCGACTGGTACTATACGGGCAAGCTCGTTCTAGGCGAGCGCAACACGCTGGCCGAGCGCTTCACGGCGGAGTACCGCAAGCGCCACGGCCAGCCGCCCAGCGCGGAAAGCTGCTTCGGCTACGTCTCGATGGATCGACTGCTATGGGGAATCGCGCAGGCCGGCACTACGGATGCGCTCAAGGTCGCCAAAGTCCTGGAAGGAGCGCGCTTCCGCTCGCTATGGGAAGGCCAGTCTCACTTCCGGCCGGTGAACCATGCTCTGGAATGGCCGATGTGGTTTGGAAAGCTGCGCCCCAACGGGACGCCGAGCGACCCGTACGACGTCTTCGACATCCTCGATCGGCAGCCCGCGGAAACCACGCAGGTGCCGGATGCCGCTGCTGCTGAGGCGTGCGCCTTCTCCTGGCCCTCGTGAGCTCACGCGCAGCGCGGGGACTGCAGCGGCGTCTCATCGAACCACGCTTCGATGAGCGACAGCGCTGTTGCACCGCTTATGCTCGCGCTCGGCGCCGCCACGAGTTCCCTACTCTACCTCGAGGAGCACGAAGCCGAGCTCCGCGATAGCTTTGGCCCCGCGGTCGCGGCGATGGACCAAGCCGATCGTGCATATCGAGACGCGATCGAGGAGACGTTGGCGCCCGAGGCGTCTAGAGCGATGTTGGCGATGATGGCCGCGTTCCGCGAACGCGTTCACGAGATTCGGGAACAGACCCGCAACGCAATCGGCGACATCTATCGACGGTACGATCGCTGCTACCGGTGGCTCGACCCGCTCGATCTCAACGTACCGCCGGCGCAAGGCTTCTCTCCCGCCGACGCCACGCGCGTGGCCACGATCGGCGGCAGCGCGCGCGAGAAGGTCGATGCCCTGCGCGTCCACATGAGCGAGGCGGTCGCGCGGCGGCTGCCTCCATCGCACATCACTGCGCTGATCGCTGCCAAGCGCCGCCGCCACGAGGCCTTCGTGAACGCGCTCAAACGAGCACTCGAGAGCGCACTCGCTGCACAGCCCGCGGTGACGGCCGCGGAGATCGACAAGACGGCCCATCAGCTGGCGCAGCTCGCCGAGGGCTGGTACTGACGGCGACATGCGACCTACCGGCAAGCGGAAAACCGGGCCGCACCCAGGACCAACAATGCCATTGCAGCGGCAACCATGGCTGTGAGGATGAAGCCCAGGGCGAAGCCTCCGGTCATGGCCTGCGCGGCGCTGACGCCCTGGCCCGCCAACGTTTGCGAACGGCTCACGCCGACCGAGACCAGTGCCGCCAAGCCCAGCGCCATGCCCATCTGTTGGGCAACGTTGTTGACCCCGCTGGCTAGACCAGCGTTTTGCTCGGACGTGCCGGAGACGCTGGCGATGGTGCCGGCCACAACGACCATGGCTCCGCCGAGCGGAAAGAACAGCAGGCTTGGGAGTACCGTGCGCGCGTACGACCCGCTTGGGTGCAGGCCGGAGAGGAGCAGAAGCGCGAACGCCACAATCGTTAGGCCGGTCGCCATCGCGGCATGTAGGCCAAACCGGCGAACGAGGCCTGGACTCCACGCGGCCATCAACGCGAAGGTCGGCCCCACCGGGAGGAAGGCAAGACCCGTAAGCAGGGGCGAGTACCGCAAGACCTGCTGCAGGTAGAGCGGCATGCTGAAAAAGAGCACGCCAAGCGCGGCGCTGAAAACGGCGAGCGCCAAGTTGCCTATCGCCCGTTCCGGCGATCGAAAGAAGGCCAGCGGCACCAGCGGCTGTTCGGCCCGCGCTTCTACCTGAATGAACGTCAGC
Organism: bacterium; assembly: GCA_004298665.1. GTDB lineage: Bacteria > Vulcanimicrobiota > Vulcanimicrobiia > Vulcanimicrobiales > SCRA01 > SCRA01. The sequence goes on from SCQY01000195.1 coordinate 2,488, forward strand.
GTCAACAGCACGCCAACGCTCAGCGGAAGCCACGTCCACGTTTCGCTCCACGCATGGCCGGCCTTCTCCAGCAGTCCCAACGCACTCAGCGAGAGACCGCCGGTGATCAAGAGCGCGCCGAGCGCATCCAAACGCCGATGTTCTCCGGGACGGCTCTCGGGAATCAATCCCGAAGCCAGGATCAGCACGGCGACGGCGATTGGTACGTTGATGAAAAAGACCCAGCGCCACGATAGTAACGCAACCAGTCCGCCAGAGAGCACGACGCCCAGCGTCACGCCGACACCGCGCAACCCGCTCCACACGGAGAGCGCCATGGCGCGCTCGCCGCGTTCGGTGAAGAGGATCGTGATCAACGCGAGCGCTGCGGGCGCCATGAGCGCACCGGCGATCCCTTGAATGATACGGGCGGAGATCAGCATCGCCGGCGTGCCGGCGAATCCGCCGACTGCCGACGATAGGGCGAAAAGCGTGAGGCCGATGAGGAACGTGCGCTTGCGTCCGGCGAGATCCGCGAGACGCCCGCCTAGCAGCAGCAGTCCTCCAAAAGGCAGGGCATAGCCGTCGACGACCCAGGCGAGTCCCGCTGCCGTGAAGTGGAGATCCCGCTGGATCGGCGTCAGCGCTACGTTGACGACCGTCATATCGAGCAGCAGCATGAGCTGCGCTACGGCGATAACCGCCAGCGAGCGCCAGCGGCGCGGGTCTGAAACGCCGTGCGGCGAGGGCGCCTGGTGGAACGCCGCGCGGGAACGTTGGGTGTGCATCGATGGTCATGCACACTCTTGCGCGTCCGATGCGGCTGCGCCTCTACGAAGCGGCGTGCTCCACGATAGCGCCAATCTGCACGACGGTCGGCTCCGCTCCAGGATTGTAGAGGCCGTGTTCCGCCCCGGCTGGGAACTCTGCGAAGCCATGCGGCGCGATGCGCACCGTCTGACCCTCAAGCGTTGCTTCGAGGGTACCTTCGAGCACGTATGCGTATTCGGTGCGGTCCGGGTGCCGATGGAGCGGGAAACGCGCGCCCGGCTGAATTCTAACGAGCTTGTAGGTCCCGCCCGCGTGCTTGAAGAGCCACTTCTGCTCGTAGCCGGCAACGTTGGTCGGCTCCCATGCAAGGTCCGCAACATTCGAAACGGTGGTCCCGGTTGCGCTCATCACTTCTCCTCATCGCGGCAACAACGGGCGTCGGTTCCAGTTCGAGAGACGCCCCAACGCATCGTTATATCGGCCCAGGGCGCTCCCCTGTGCCGGCGGCAAAATGATCAGTGCCGGCTGGCGGGATGCCTCCAGGCCGCGGCCACGTCCATCGGCAGGTCGTCCATGTGCTTGAGAAACAGCGTCACCTGCCAGCGCTGCGTTTCATTCAAGGTGTTGGCGAAGGCGGGCATGCCCGTGAAGCGCATGCCATGGGTGACCTTCCAGTACGTCTCACCTGCGGGGTCGTCTTCGACGCCGTGCTTGGCGAGTTGCGGGGCCTTCTGGTAGAGGCCCCGGGCGATGTTCGAGGGACGGGCACCGGCCGCGCCGTGGCACACCTGGCAGTTCTGGCGGTAGAGCTCCATCCCAGTCCGCAAATTCGCGCTGGAGGGGGCGAGCGGCGGATCGCCCTTGGGCTCCTCGCGCGCGATGGTGGCCTTCAGCGCTGTCTTCGCGGCCCACGTCTCCAGTTTGCCGGGCTTGGCGTCCGCGTTGGCGGGAACGAGACCGAGTTTGATTGCCAGCAAGCCGCAGACCGCGACGGCAACAACGGTGGCGAGAACTCCACTCAGGAACGTTCGCATGCGGCCTATATTAGCGGTCGAACCTGTGAGAAGTCTCGGAATATCGTGACGAACAGATGACAGAGAGCAGCATGCTCCTCGCGCGGATCGCACGAGGAGCATGCTACAGGGTTACGCTACAACGCTTCGCGCCTACGTTCCGACCGGCGAAACCCCAAGTAGGCTATCGGCATCATCATGCGATTGTAGAAGAACCGGATGATGTTGCGCTTGAGACCGGGCGCTGTCCGGCCTTCATCGGCCTCGAGCAGTGCAAAGTTCGCCAGCATTCGGCATAGGCGACGGCTGAACGAGCTGCACTCTCCTGCGGTACGCTCGCTGCGCTCTATGACGATTCGCGCGACATCTTCGTCTCTGGGATACTCTTGTACGAGCTTCAGGAACGCCATGTCGTCGATACGCAGGAATCGTAGGACCCGGTGATCGACAAAATCATTATCGCCAAACATGTAGCCGTTCATCAGATCGCATCCGGCGGCGCGACTCTCCTCGCGGCGTCGCGCCTTCTGCAGCATCCGCGGCAACCATACTAACTCATCGAATGTCTCGCGGCCGGAACAGGGCATCCAGCTCATCATACGGCTCCTGGTCTAGCGCGCGGCCGAGGGCGAAGCGAGATCCCCGATCTCGATCGCCACGTGCAGATCGAGCAGCGTCTGCGGGTCGTTCAAATCGCGCCCGGTGAGGTCGGAGATGCGCTGCAAGCGGTACTTGAACGTGTTGAGATGTACGGCGAGGCGTTTGGCGGCTAGCGCTTTGTTGGAACGCGCATCGAGGTAGGCACGCAACGTGCGCAGCAACTCCTCGTCCCCGGCCAGCGCCCCGACTTGCTCGGCGCGGAACGCTTGAAGTTCCTTTGGGTCGACGGCCTCCACGAGCAATCGGTAGAGGCCCAAGTCTTGGTAGTGCATGACGGAGTCGGGGCCGCGCAGCCGCTGTCCCACCATGGCCGCTAAGCGCGCCTGGGTGAACGAGTGGCGCGCCGCGCGAGCTTCGGGCTGCCAGCATCCCACGCCGATCGTCAAACCGCAGTCGTCGCTGACCGGGGAGACGACATCGAGCAGCTGCCGCGCACGCCGCAGCCATTCTTCGCGCGAGGCCTCCCCCTGCGCGGGGTAGATGGCCACGACCACGCCTTCGAGCGCGATGGCATAGAGCCCGCCGCGTCGCGCCTGGAGGCGGCGAATATGCTCGTCCGCGGCAGCGGCTACATGCTCCATCAACGGGCGCACGGAGTCGGGGCCGGCGTCGGCGGGGCGCAGCACCATGACGGCGTAACGCTGTCCCGGAGGATAGCCTAGGAATTCCGCACGCCGTTCCATCAGCTCGAGGGACTCGTGGCCGAAGAGCAGCTCGTAGACGTAGGACGAGCGCAGGCTACGCTCGCGGGCGCGGACCGCCTGCTCGCGACCAAGAATCAGCGCGGCAACGGTCGCCGCCTGCTCCGTAGCCATCAGGTCGACGGGCGCGAGCGCATGGCGCACCTCGGCAATCGAGATATAACCGTAGTAGGCTTCGCCCATCATGATCGGCGCCATGACGCGCGCCGCCATCTCCAACTCCTCGATCGCCTGCAAGTGCAAAGGACGGCGATCGCGCCGCAGGCGCGCGAAGACGCCGCGGCGCTCTAGCTCCCTGACGACGTCAGGCGTCGTACCACCATGCGCAAACGCACGGCGGCGCACGGCGTCGAGCGTGCCGCCGTCGCCGAAGAATGAGAGATTGCGATGCTCGCGGCTCTTGATGATCACGGGGTTCGCCACGATCTCTCCCAGCGCGCGGGCCAACTCTTCGAGCCCGCTGCCTGCGAGCGCTACCTGCGTCAAACGATCGTGAATCGTATGGATGCGCTCGATCTGCTTGCCCTGGGCCTCGATGATGGCCCGCTGGACCGCAAGCTTGAGATCGCGCGGATCGCGCCGCCCCACCACCGGCGGCCACGCGATGAGCGGTATCGACTCGTCCAGGGCTTCGCGCTCCAGCTCCGCTGAGGCCGCACAGACGATCACGGCGGCGGCCCCATGGGCCACGGCCCACGGCACCATCGACCGGACGTCGTCCTCGGTCACCACGACGGCGGCCCCGCGGGCCACGTCTTCGGGATCCCCAGGAGTCCATAGATGGGTCAATTCCGGCGTCATCGAACGCGAAGGATGGAGCTCGACCGCACCCGGCAACAGTTCCACCAACTCCGAGACACATAGGTGGGTGGACATTCCGCAGCATTCGCGCCGCCCGGAAAAGGCGCCTCTTAGCGGGGCCCCGCGTCTGCCTCGCGGCAAGCACCGTCCCGCAGCATGGCGTCGATCTCGTCCGCACCGAACCCGATCTCGCTCAGCACGCTGCGCGTGTGCTCGCCCGTCACCGGCACGCCGTCGTAACGCATCTCCATGCGAGCGGCGCGCACGGGCGACGAAATCGCCGGCACGACGCCGCGCCGCGACGGCGCCTGCTGCACGACGCCGCGTGCGACGACTTGCGGATGCTTCAGAGCCTCCTTCAACTCCAGGACTTGGCCGCACGGCAGACCCAGGTCGTGCAGCAGCTCGTCCCAGTACGCCCGCGGATGCATCCGAAACGCTGCGGCCACGATGGCATCCAACGCGTCCCGGTTGCGCACGCGCAACTCGTTGGTGGCAAAACGGGGATCGGCCGCAAGCTCCGGCTGTTGGATCGCCCGTTCACAGAACGTACGCCATG
>SCQY01000196.1 GCA_004298665.1 bacterium
TTTCGCAAAACAAAATCTTCTGTCGACAATGCTCCACGGCGCAGGCGAGCATGCTCCGTTATCCAAAAACGGTTTGCGCAAAGAAGCAATACCGCGGGCGCGGAGACGGAAGAAGGGGAGAGCCATGTCGCAGCAGGTAACGGCACACATCGATGCCCCCAAGGGTGTGGAAATTCGCGGGCCCATCGACCCGCAGGTCGCTCAGGTACTGACTCCGGAGGCGCTCAGCTTCGTCGCGGACCTCCATCGCACGTTCGATGCTCGCCGGCGCGAACTGTTGGCTGCCCGCGTCAATCGCCAAGCGGAGTTCGATCGCGGGGTCCTTCCCGATTTCCTGAACGCGACCAAATCGATCCGTGAAGACCGCTCATGGCGCGTGGCCCCGGCACCCGCGGACCTGCAGGACCGCCGTTGCGAGATCACCGGCCCCACCGACCGCAAGATGGTGATCAACGCGCTCAACTCCGGCGCGCGCGTCTTCATGGCGGATTTCGAAGACTCCAACTCCCCCACGTGGGAGAACGTGGTGCACGGCCACATCAACCTCACCGACGCCATCGAGCGCACCATCGCACTGGAGACTCCCGAGGGCAAGACCTACAAACTCGGCTCCAAGCCCGCAGTGCTTCTCGTGCGTCCGCGGGGCTGGCACCTGGGCGAGAAGCACCTCGTGGTCGACGGCTCGCCGGTGGCCGGCGCGCTCTTCGATTTCGGCCTCTACTTCTTCCGCAACGCCAAGCGCCTCATCGCCAAAGGCAGCGGTCCGTACTTCTACCTTCCCAAACAGGAGAGCCACCTCGAGGCGCGCCTCTGGAACGACGTCTTCATCCACGCACAAGAGAAGGTCGGCGTTCCCCGCGGCACGATTCGCGCGACCGTGCTGATCGAGACGATCACCGCGGCGTTCGAGATGGAGGAGATCCTGTACGAGCTGCGCGAGCACTCCGCGGGGCTCAACGCGGGCCGCTGGGACTACATGTTCAGCGTGATCAAGAAGTTTCGCAACCGCGCCGACTCGATCTTCCCGGACCGCAACTCGGTCACCATGACGGCTCCCTTCATGCGCGCCTACACGGAACTCTTGGTGAAGACCTGTCATCGCCGCGGCGCTCATGCCATCGGCGGCATGGCGGCCTTCATCCCCAGCCGCAAGGACGCCGAGGTCAACGCCAAAGCGATGGACAAGGTTCGCGACGACAAGCGCCGCGAGTCGGGTGACGGATTCGACGGTTCGTGGGTCGCCCATCCGGACCTCGTCCCCATCTGCACGGAGATCTTCGACGGTGCTCTCGGCAGCAACGCCAATCAGGTTCAGCGCTTGCGCGAAGAAGTAAGCGTCACCGCCAAGCAGCTGCTCGACGTGAAGAGCGCGGGCGGAGCCATCACCGAGGCCGGCTTGCGCAACGACGTCAACGTCGGGCTGCAGTACATCGAGTCGTGGCTGCGCGGCACCGGCGCCGCCGGCATCTACAACTTGATGGAAGACGTGGCCACGGCCGAGATCTCGCGCTCGCAGGTCTGGCAGTGGGTGCGCAACAAGGTGCATCTGCAGGAGGGACCGTTGGTCGACGCCGCGCTCGTGCGCCGCGTGACGGACGAAGAGATCGCCAAGCTGCGTGCGGAGATCGGCGAGGGCGCGTTCGCGCAGCGTCGCTTCGCTGATGCGCGGCGCGTCTTCGAGCAAGTCGCGCTCGCCGACGACTTCGTCGAGTTCCTCACGCTTTCGGCTTACGAGCTCCTCCCCTAGGAAGCCCTCCGATCTGCGTGTAAACCGAGGCCTGGATCAATCGCGTATCCGCCAAGGGAGCCGGACCGTCCGCCAAGCGGTCCGGCTCTCGTGACGCATGGAGAACCCCATCGCCGATGCTGACATCGCACGTCCTCGTGACCGACTCGCTCTTGCTCCTGACGGCCATCGTTGCTGGTGCGCTCAATTCGGTGGCAGGCGGCGGATCGTTTCTCTCCTTCCCCGCATTGCTCTTCGCCGGGCTCCCGCCGATCATGGCCAACGCTACCAACAACACGGCCATGTGGGTGGGAACCGCCTCGAGCGCCGGCGGCTATCGAGAGGAAGTTGCGAAGTCGCGCCGCTACCTCGTCGCCGTCGCCATCGTGAGCGCCATCGGAGGCGTCACGGGAGCGATCATCCTGCTGCGCACGCCGTCGTCGCTCTTCACGAAACTGATCCCCTTTCTCTTGCTCGTGGCGACGCTGCTCTTCATTGCCGGCCCGTTGCTCCCGCGATACATCAAGACGCCCAAGCTCGCCCGCCACGAAGACCATCGCCCCTCCGCTCAGACGATGGTCGGGCAGCTGGCGGTAGGCGTCTACGGCGGGTACTTCGGCGCAGGCATGGGCTTCGTGATGCTGGCGATGCTCGTGCTCGAAGGCTTCGAGAACATTCACGACATGAACGGCATCAAGACGTTTCTCTCAGCCATCATCAACGGCGTGGCGCTGATCCCGTTCGTCATCGCTCGTGCCATCGCGTGGCCGGAGGCCATCGTGATGAGCCTGGGGGCGATGCTCGGCGGCTACCTCGGAGCGCGCGTTGCGCGCCGCCTTCCGCCGGAAGGCGTACGGCGCGGGATCATCGTCATCGCCATCGTCCTGACGGCCTACTTCTTCGTCAAGACGTTCGCATAGCGCGGAACCGCTGCCAGCAGCTCCCTCTGGCGGATCGCCTCGTGACCCCCGTCACGGGCCCCAAACGCTCTCCACATGCCCTGTTTGCTGCATTAAGGATAGATCAAGCTCTATCCACACGCCTGAGACTTCAGTGTGTGGAGAAAGTGGAAAACCCCGAGTTTCGCGAGGCGCACCAGCGCGCGACGCCCTCGATTAGCACCCGGTGCTCGATGAGATGGAGGCGTTCCAGAGCGTGTGCCTCCCCTTCGCCCGGGTGCAGCCTCATCGGCTCGCGGGCGAGGACCGGACCGCGATCGACCGCGGCGGTCACGAGGTGGCAGGTCGCACCTGCCCACGCCGCGCCAGCCTCGATGGCGTCGCGCAGCGCGTGGGCGCCGCGAAAGGCGGGGATCTCCGGGCCCCCGGGCACGGCCACGACATCAGCGCCGGGGTCCTCCGGCAGAAAGGCGGGGTGGATGTTGACGACCCCTGCGAAGCGCTCGACGAACGCTGCGGGGAGCACGTGCATCCAGCCGAGCAGGAGCACGAACTCGGCACCGCTCTCGCGCACGGCCGCCAGGACCCGCGCATCGTAAGCGCTTCGCGATTCGCCTCCGCGGCGGTCCCACAGCTCGGTACGGGCAACGATACCGGCGCGCCGCGCGCGTTCCAAGCCGAAGGCATCGGCGCGGTTGGAGAGCACCAATCGCAGATCCAGCGGCAGCTCTCCTCGGTCCACCGCGTCGATGACGGCCTGCAGATTGCTCCCGGAGCCGCTGACCAAAACGGCGGTCGCGATGCCCCCCGGGCTCACGCCGCGGTCCGTGGACGCACGATCACGGCCGGCTCTCCGTCACTGCGAGCCTCGATGCGCCCCACGGAAACGGCGTTGGGAACGGCGGCGAGCGCGGCTGCGGCGTCCTCGGCGGGCACGATCAGCGTGAAGCCAACGCCCATGTTCAGCGTGCGGTAGCACTCCTCGTGCGAGAGCTGCGCGCGGCGCGCCACTTCAGCCACGATCGCAGGCACGCTCCACGCGCGCGCGTCGAAGACCGCCTGCACGCCCGCTCGCAACGTGCGCGGCACGTTCTCGAGCAGACCGCCCCCCGTGATATGCGCCATCGCTTTTACGCGCGCGACGCGCTGTATAGCGCGTACCGGCTCGGAGAACGACGGGTGGATCGCCAGCAGGCGCTCCCCGACGGTCGCGCCGTCGAAGGGCGCCGACCACTCCTCCTCGGGGATCACCTTGCGCGCCAGCGAGTACCCATTGGTCTGCAAGCCATTGGAAGGCAGGCCGATGATCGCATCGCCCACGTTCACGCTCTCGACCTGCGGGAGCTCCGCGCGGCGCACGGTACCCACGATCGTGCCGGCGAGGTCGAAGTGGCCCGGGGCGTAGAGCCCGGGCATCTCCGCCGTCTCCCCGCCCAACAGCGCCACGTTATTGCGTTGACACGCCTGGTGCACGCCCGAGACGACTTGACCGGCCATCTCCGGATCGAGCGCGCCCACGGCGAGATAGTCGAGAAAGAACAGCGGCGTCGCATTGGTGACCAGGATGTCGTTGACGCAGTGATTGACGAGATCTTGCCCCACGGTATCGTAGCGGCGCAGGGCCGCGGCCACCAAAATCTTCGTACCCACGCCGTCGGCCGAGCCCACCAAGACGTTCTCCGCGTCGGGGGTCGGATAGGCGAAGAGCCCCGCGAAGTTGCCGAGCGCATCGAGCTGATTGGCGTGACGCCAGCCCGCCGTGCGCGCCCGATAGAGCGCAACGGCCGCGTTGCCGGCGCCGATGTCCACGCCGGCCCGTGCGTAAGCGTCGCCGCTCGCCCGTTCGTGCCCTTGGAGTTCCTCGTTCACACTCGCCCTCAAAACCTAGCTGCTGCATGCCATGAACCCGGCAGGTACGGGCTCTCCGACCGCCCAACCCCCGAGTCGGCCAAAGCCTTCACCGTGGAGCAGCCGCGCGCCTCGCAAGGTGCTCCGGCGCCGAGGTTTCGAGGCCGCTGTTGTGACGACGCCACGCCGGCCGGGTAACCGTACCGTAGCGTCGTCATGAATGTCATCACTGAATCGATCACGACCGACAAGAGGTTCCTGCATGCAGTTCGGAGTTCACACGGGCGAGTTCCGCTCGTTGGCGGCGGATGCGCTGGTCGTCCCCGCCTACAAGGACGGCGAGATGGATCCCGCCGCCAAAGCCGCGGACGCCTTGCTCGGAGGCGTCATCGCGCGCGCAGCCGCATGCGGCGAGATCACCGGCAAGGCCTTCGAACGAACGCTCTTCCACGTGAGACAGCACGACGAGAGCACCACGCTGCGCGCGGTGCTGGTCGTGGGGCTGGGTGCCGCTAAGGATCTCGATGCCGTCACCGCGGGACGCTACGCGGGCGCCGCCGTGCGCTACCTCGGCAAGCGCAAGTACGCCTCTCTGGCCGTGGCCCTTCCCGCCGCGGCCGCAAAGAACGCCGGTAACGGGAAGCTCAGCGCAGCGGAGTCCGCCGAGCGGATCGCCGAGTGCGCCGTGGCGGCAACCTTCGCAACCACCACGCACCGCAGCAAAGCGCCGGAGGACGCCGTCGTCACCGAGCGTGCCACGCTCTACGCACCAAACGGCGACGACGCGGAGCTCACGCGCGCGCTGGCGCGCGGCCGCGTCGTGGGTGACGCCGTCAACCTGGCGCGTGTGCTGGCCAATGCGCCGCCCGCCGAGCTCACGCCGGAGACCATGGCGGCCAGTGCGCGTGCGCTGGCCAAGCAGGTAGGCTTGAGCTGCAGCGTGCTCGATCCCGAGCAGATGGCTGCCCTGGGCATGGGCGCCATCCTCGCCGTCGGCAAAGGCAGCATCCACCCTCCCCGCATGATCGTCCTCACCTATAAGGGCGATGCGAAGTCGAAAGAGACGTTGGCGCTGGTCGGCAAGGGCATCACGTTCGACTCAGGCGGGATCTCGCTCAAACCGGGCGAGCGCATGGACGAGATGAAGATGGACATGTCCGGCGGTGCGGGCGTCATCGGTGCGATGGGGGCCATCGCACTGCTCAAGCCTAAGGCCAACGTGATCGGAGTCGTGGCCGCGGCGGAGAACCTGCCCAGCGGCTCGGCCTATCGTCCCGGCGACGTCCTGCGCGCCATGAACGGCAAGACCATCGAAGTCCTCAACACCGACGCCGAGGGGCGCTTGGCGCTCTCCGACGCGCTCTCGTACGCGGTGGCGAAGCTCGGCGCAACCAAGATCGTCGACGCGGCCACGCTGACGGGCGCCTGCGTGGTCGCGCTTGGTCACGCGGCATCCGCGGCGATGACCAACGACGAGGCCTGGTGCAAGCGGGTACTCGAAGCCGTCGCCAAGACGGGCGAGCGCTACTGGCAGATGCCGCTCTTCGAAGACTACACGACGCAGATCCGCAGCGAGATCGCCGATCTCAAAAACACGGGCGGCCGCCCCGGCGGCGCGCTGACGGCAGGAGCGTTTCTCAAGGAGTTCGCGGGCGGCGTGCCGTGGGTCCACTTCGACATCGCCGGCACGGCCTACACCGATAGCGAGTCACCCTATCAGGCCAAGGGTCCGTCCGGCATTCCGGTACGCGCCTTCGTGGCCATCGCCGAGCACCTGGCGGGCGGCGCCAATCCGGTCAACGGCAAAGCGAAGTCGTGGCTGAAGACCAGCCCCATCGAACCCCAGCGCTATGCGCCGCCGTTCAACAGCGGCGCGCCGTCGACCAACGGCACCACGCGGCGGCGCGCCGCCGCTCGCGCAACCGTCCGCCGCAGCCGATAACACGAGAAGACCGATGCTGACACCGCCGAAGAAGCCTCGCCGTACCTCGAGCCGCAAGCTCACCAAGCGCGAGCACAACCTCTTGCGCCGCATCTCCTCGATGATGGAAACGCTGGGCAAACGCGAGGAGTCGTCCAGCGAGGCCGGAGCGTTCTTCCGCGACGGCGCCCATCTCTTGAGCGAGCTGGCGGCCTGGGGCCGCATCCAGCGGGTCCTGAATCAAGGCGCAACGCCCCCAACGCCCCGCAGTTCCAAAGCGTAAGCGCTTGCGCGTGTTCTGGCGTCATGCGTGCTCGGCCGGCGCCGGGCGCAGCATGACCCACGATGCGGCGGCCGCCGCCGCCGCAAGCGCCGCCGCTGCCAGCATGATGGTGTGCAAGCCGGCGGTATAGCCCAAGCCCAGCACCGCGATGCCCAAGAGCCCGCCTGCTCGTGCCACGGTGTTGTTGATTCCCGAGGCGATCCCCGCGTGTTCCGGCGAGACGGCACCCAAGACGGTGGTAGTCAGCGGCGCGACCACGATACCCATGCCCAGACCCAAGACGCAGGCCGCGGGGAAGAACGTCAGCCAGTAGTCCTTGCCGATGCCGGGTTCCACGAAGAGCAGAAAGCCCAGCCCCGCAATCAACGCCCCGGCAGTGAGCGGGAGGCGTGCGCCATAACGATCGGATACGGCACCGGCAGGCCGAGAGAGCAGCGCGATCAGCACGACCATCGGCAGCAGAGCGGCGCCCGCCGCGGTCGCGGAGTAATGCTGCTGGTTGATGAGCTCAAATGGCACGAAGTACAGCGCGCCGCTCAGTGCCGCGTAGAGCAGGAGCGTCGCCACGTTCGTGCCGCGAAAAATTCCGCTGGCAAAGGTCTCCAGCGGCATCATCGGATAGCGCGCCACACGTTCGCGCACGATGAAGGCCGCCAGCGCCAGAACGCCGGCGGTCACACCGATCCAGGCTGTCGGCGTGGCGTGGCCGGCACTCTGCGCATCGAGGGCGGCGTAGGTCAACGCGCCCAGGCCCAGCGCCGCCAAGAGCGCTCCGCTCCAATCGAGCGCCCCCCTGGCCTCGGCGTCTTTGCTCTCCTCAACCGAGCGCAGCAAGACGAACACGACGACGGCCAGCGGAACGTTGAGCGCGAAGACCCAGCGCCACGAGAGCGTCTGTACCAGGATTCCGCCGATCAACGGACCCAGCGATGAGGTGACGGCCGTCGCCGCCGACCACACCCCGATCGCCCGCCCCCGCGCGGAGACACCGAAGCCGGCGCCGATCAGGGCCAGCGATCCCGGCGCCAGGAGTGCCGCACCGATGCCTTGCAGCACGCGTGCCGCAATCAGCGTCGCCAGCGTCGCGCTCAACGCGCAGACGATCGACGCCAGTACGAAGATCAGCGTGCCGTATCCGAAGACCAAGCGGCGGCCGTAGCGATCGCCCAGCGACCCGCCCACGAGCAGCAGCGCCGCAAACAACAGCGCGTACGCTTCGACGACCCATTGCGCTTGCGCCAATGACGCATGGAGTTCGCGCTGCAGGATGGGAAGCGCGACATTCACCGCGCTGCCGTCGATGAAGACCATCGACGAGCCCACGATCGCCGCGCTCAGCACCGCGCGCTGCCCTCGAGCGGCGGCCGGCGCCTTCGTACCGCGGATGACCCCTTCGGAGCACGGCTCGCGCAGCATGCCGGCGGCTTCCCCACGATGCCGCCGAGCCCCTTATCGGGTAGGATTGAGGTATGGCACGCCTCCATCTCCTCGTCCGCGGCCACGTGCAGGGCATCGGCTTCCGCGCCACCGTCTTTGACCGTGCCGCCGAGCTCGGCCTCAAAGGCTGGGTCCGCAACAATCGCGACGGGAGCGTCGAGTGCATCGCAGAGGGGCCTGCCGACGCGCTGGAGGCGTTGCGCCTACTCTGCCGCCAGGGGCCCCCCGGCGCCCGCATCACCTCGTTCGACGAGCTCTCTGAACCCGAGCGCGGTGAGTTCAGCGCCTTCCACGTCCAGCCAACGCATTAGCGTGCGCTACGTTGCGAACAGATCGTCGAGCGCCGCCATGACCCGCGGATAGCCCAAGGCCATGCCGGGATACTCCGGGTCGTCGCACCAGCGATCGACGTGCTGGGCCCGTGCGATCATCTCGCCGTGATAGAGATCGCCTCTACCGGCCTTCTCCACCATCAGGCGATAGGGCACGAAATGCATGGCCGGCGGAATCAAGTGATCGTACTCGGAGGCGAACTCGACCAGCGGACAGCGAATGCGGCCCGTGTTCGCGAATCCGGCGACGCGTTGTGCGATGCGCGCCGAACGGTCGAAGCGCCATGCGCCGATCCGCTCGTTCCACGCCTCGGCCGGTGCGGGATCGGCAACGTCGCGGTAGGCTAGCGACGTCTCGGGATCGAGCTGCATCGCGTGCAGCCACGCCGTCACGCGCCAGTACGTCGTCAGGTTCTTCTCGTAGAGCGAGCCTCCGTTGACGCCGCGCACCTCGGGCGGAAAGCCCAACGCTTCCAGCCGCTCGGGTGCTGCGGACTCCATTGCCTCCACGGCCTCTGGGAGCTGACGCAAGACATTGTGCTCGGGCGTCCAAAGCACGGCGTTCCAGGTGAGCGCCGCCGTAAAGAGATCGCTTTCCTCGATGGCACGGCGTACCTGATAGCCGCCGTTGGAGAGACCGATGGCGTAGGTGCGCTCCGGCGAGCGGCCGCAAACAATAGTAAGGATCTCCTGTGCGGCGCGGGCGATGCCAAGGAACTCCTCGTTCCAGCGTTCGATGGTGTGGTACGGCGCATGCTGCCAAAACGAGACCCCGCGCCCGTCCGGCAGCATGAAACGCGGCAGCGGCACGCCGTCGATCTCGAATCGGACGCCGCGCTCCAGAAGCACGCTGCCGTCACCCTGACCTTTGTTGCCGCAGACGTAAGCATAGCCGCGCGCCAGCAGTGGATCGCTGAACAGCAGATCGCAGGCGAACTCCGAGCGCTGCGCAGGCGTTCCCACCACCGCAAGCCGCCCGTTCCATCGCTTGGGGATGCGCACGACAAAGCGTTCCGCGGGCCAGAGCGATCCCAGTGCGCACCAGCCGGGAATGGGATCGGGCTGCGGCGTCAGCGCTTGCGGCGCGATCTCGCGCGCGTCCCTCATGGCGAAGGCCGGCGAGCCAAACGGCACGTCGACGCCGTAGAGGCTCGAAGCCCCGGGGGGCAACGGCTGCGCAGCACGATATGACGTACCCGCTGCGGAACGCAAGTCCGGCACCTCGGCCACGTGGACACGCTCGTGCATAGGAGTGGATTACCGCACCGCGAGTGCACCGCCTGCCGGGCGGAAGGCGCGCCGCCACGGCATGAAGAACGCGCCCGCTACGACAAGGACGTCTCTATCATCCTGCGCACATCAGGAGGAGCTATGAGAAGACGCCGGGCTCTTACGCAGCTTACCGCATCATCCTTGATCCTCGCACTCGCTTCCATCGGCCCGGCGATGCCGGCCGGGGCGGCTCAAACCGCCAAAGCCCCAGTGAACGTCGGTCTCATCTACTCGAAGACCGGCCTCTTAGCCGGTTACGGGGCGCAATATGCGGAGGGCTTCCGCATCGGCCTCGACTACGCTACCCACGGCACCGGAGCCGCCGCCGGCCACAAGATCGTCGTCACGGAGCGCGACGACACGGGCGATCCCGCCAAAGCCGTTGCCGCCGCGAAAGATCTGATCGGCCAGGGCTACAAGATCATCGCCGGCTCCACGTCGTCAGGGGTGGCTCTGCAACTCGCGCCGCTGGCCAAGGAGAACCGTACCCTCTTCATCTCCGGCGCAGCAGCGGCCGACGCGATCACCGGCAATAATCGCTACACCTTCCGCTCCGGCCGGCAGACCTATGAGGATGTAGCGACATCCGCCGCTATCGTCGGTAACATGCGCGGCAAGAAGGTCCTGGTCTTCGCACAAGACACCGCCTTCGGTCAGGCCAACTTCAAAGCCGTCCAGGCAGTCCTCGGCCCCGACGGTGCTGCGGTGAGCAGCCTCTACGTTCCCCTCTCCGCCAACGACTTCGCGCCCTTCGCGCAGAAGGCCAAGGACGCCAAGGCCGATCTCGTCTACGTAGCGTGGGCAGGCACGACCGCCGCCGCAATGTGGCGCAGCCTGGACGACCAGGGCGTCTTCAGCGTCAGCAAAGTCGTCACAGGCCTGGACCAGCGCTCCTCGTATCAGACCTTCGCGCCGGTCGCGGGGAAGCTGGCGTTCCTCTCCCACTACTTCTACCAGGCTCCCAACACCAAGGCCAATGCCTTCCTCGTTGCGGCGCTGAAGCGAGAGGGTAAGGTTCCCGACCTCTTCGATCCGGACGGCTTCGTCGCTGCTCAGATGATCGTTCGCGCGGTGGCCAAGGCCGACGGTGACGACGTCACCGCGATGATCTCGGCACTCGAGGGCTGGTCGTTCAACGCCCCCAAGGGCCATCAGACGATCCGTGCCGCCGATCATGCCATGCTGCAACCGATGTTCGTCGCCAAGCTCAGCGGCGCGGGGGGCAACGTCGAACCGCAGCTTCTCAAGACGCTGGCGCCTCTGGCCGTCGCACCGCCGATCCGCCCGTTCAAGTAAGCCTCGTGCTCCGCACCAATAGGCTGGGGTTGCGGATCGGCGGAGTGACCATCGTGGATGACGTCTCGCTCGAGGTGATCGACGGCGAGTTCCTGGTCATCATCGGCCCCAACGGCGCGGGAAAGACCACGCTCTTCAACCTGATCACCGGCATCGCGCGCCCTACCTCGGGAAGCATCGAGATCGACGGCCACGACGTGACGCGCGCGGCGCCCTACCGCCGCGCGCGCCTGGGACTGGGGCGCACGTTTCAGACTTCCACCATCTTCGTTGGGCTCACCGTACTCGAGAACGCGCGCCTAGCCGCGCAGGCCTACCTCGGCGGAAGTGCCGCGCTGTGGCGCCTGGCGGAGAGCGAAACGGGACCGCTCGAGCGTGCGCGTCGAGCGGTCGCGATGGTGGGCCTCGAGACGCGCGCAACCTCCCTTGCGGGCTCGCTCTCTCACGGCGAGAAGCGCAAGCTCGACCTCGCCATCCTTCTCTGCGGGGAGCCGCGCATCGTGCTGCTCGACGAACCCACCGCCGGCATGGCGATGGAGGACGTACCGGAGATGGTGGAGCTGATCCGCCGCATCCACCGCGACGAGGGCAAGACGGTGCTGATGGTGGAGCACCGTATGGATCTCGTCATGGGTTTGGCCGACCGCATGGCGGTGATGCACCATGGCTCGCTGCTCGCCCTCGATACTCCCGAGCGGATCGTTGCCAACCAAGCCGTTCAGGCCGCCTATCTCGGAGATCCGCTGTGAGCGGCGGGCGTACGCTTCTGAACGTACGAGACCTCAACGTCTACATCGGCGAATCGCACATTCTGCAGAATGTTACGCTCTCCGTCCGGGAGGGAGGCATCACCGGACTGTTGGGGCGCAACGGCGCAGGGAAGACCACCACGCTGCGCGGCATCCTCGGGCTCGTCGAGCGCACCGGCAGCATCACCTTGGATGGCCGCGAACTCACCAATCTCGCGGTGCACGAGGTGGTACGCTGCGGCGTCGGATACGTGCCGGAGGACCGGGATGTCTTCTCCGGTCTCACCGTCGCCGAAAATCTGCGTCTAGCGGAGCGGCCCGGGTCGCCGTTGCGCTACGATCTCGTCTACGGCCTCTTTCCCGAACTCGCGCAACGCTCCGCACAGAAGGCCGGCACGCTCTCCGGCGGCCAGCAGCAGATGCTCTCGCTGGCACGCGCCCTGCTCAACGGCGACAACCGCATCCTGCTGGTTGACGAGCCCACCAAGGGTCTCTCGCCGCTGGTCGTCAAGCAGGTAGCTGCGGCGTTGCTGCGCGCCGCTGAGCTGGCAACGATTTTGCTTGTAGAACAGAACCTCAGCGTCGCCCATCGTTTGGTCGGTGATGTGATCGTGCTCGACCAGGGACGCATCGCCTACACCGGACACGTCGACACGCTAATGGGCGATCCCGCCCTCGCGCGCCGCTACCTCGGTCTGGCTGCCGCCGGCGAAGGTCACACACGCACATGAGCACGATCGTGCTCCTCGCTCTCACGGGACTCGGTCTCGGCGCGCTCTATTTCTTGGTCGCCTCCGGACTCTCGCTGATCTGGGGGCTGATGCGTGTCCTCAACTTCGCGCATGGCGCCTTCTTCACCGTCGCCGCCTACGCCGCATGGACGGCGCAAGGAGCGCTGCACGGCCTGCCCTCGCCGTGGATGCGCTGGTTCGCGGCCCTGCTCATCGGCATCACCATCGGCGCACTCTTCGCAACGCTGACCGAAGTGCTGTTGATTCGCCGGCTCTACCGCGAGCAGATCGGCCAGGTGCTGGTTACCGTAGGCTTAGCGTTGGCTACGCTCGCCCTCGTCCAGGGCGGCTTTGGGTCCGATCCCAAGCAAGTGCAGCTTCCGGCGTGGATGACGGCAACCACCGCGGTAGCCGGCGCCGCGATTCCCAATACGCGGCTGCTGGCGATCCTGGCGGCCGCCCTCGTGCTGATCGCGCTCCTGCTCTTTCTCCAGCATACCCGCTACGGATTGATCGTGCGCGCCGGCGTCGA
The DNA here is from genome assembly GCA_004298665.1 of bacterium. GTDB lineage: Bacteria > Vulcanimicrobiota > Vulcanimicrobiia > Vulcanimicrobiales > SCRA01 > SCRA01. The sequence continues at coordinate 13,027 of SCQY01000196.1, forward strand.
GAACCGCGCGATGGTGAGCGCGCTGGGTATCGACGTGCAACGCGCGTTCACGTTAGTCTTCGCGATCGGCGGAGCGGCAGCCGGCTTAGCCGGCGTGCTCGGCGGGGCCTACTATGGCACCGTCGATCCCGTGCGCGGCACGGAGATGCTGATCTTCGCTTTCATCGTGGTGGTGATCGGTGGCCTCGGCTCGGTAACGGGCTCTGCGGCGGCGGCCGTGATCGTCGGGCTTTTGCAGCAGTTCCTCAACTATTACGCCGCCCCCGGCGTGGGCGACTTCGCCGTCGTCCTGCTGCTGGCCGGCGTGCTGCTGACCCGCCCCGGTGGTTTGGCCGGAGGCGTCTTGTGATGCGCGGCGGCATGCGTATAGGGCGCACCATCGCGCCGGCTGCTCTGGCGATCCTCGCGATCGCTTTGCCCTGGATCCACTTCTCGATCCCCGGACTCTTCGGCGGAACCCTCAATGCACCGGGAACGCTCAACTTGCTCGGCCTCTGCTTTGTCTTCGGCGGCCTGGCATTGACCTACGATCTGCTCTTCGGATTCACCGGCCTGCTCTCGTTTGGTCACGCGCTCTACTTCGCCGTCGGCGTCTACACGACGGCCATCGCCTTGACGCACTGGCATCGCAGCCTCCCACAGGCGCTACTGCTGACGGCGCTGGTCTCCGTGGTACTCCCGCTGGGGCTGGGTGCCGTCTGCCTGCGCATGCGCGGCATCCCGTTCGCCATGGTCACGCTGGCCTTCGCGCAGGCCGGCTCGATCCTGGTGATGCAGAACCCTTTGGGCCTGACCGGCGGAGAGGAGGGGTTGGCCCTGGGCGCCGACGCACTGCCAACCCGGCTGGTGGGCGTGGCGAATACGCATAACCTCTACTGGATCGCTTTGGCGTACCTGGCGATCGTCTGCGCCGTGGGCTGGTGGACGGTCAACTCGCCCCCTGGGCGCGTCTGGCAGGCAATTCGCGAGAGCGAGCTGCGCGTGGAGGTACTGGGACTCAACCCCTATCTCTACAAGCTGCTGGCCTTCGTCCTCTCCTCGTTCTTGGCGTCGGCTGCCGGCGTCGTCTACCTGCTCTTGCAAGGCGGTGCGAATCCAGAGGTAACGACCGCGAACTTCACGCTCGCGCTCCTGGTGATGGTGGTGCTGGGCGGCGTCGGTACGCTCTGGGGCGCGGTGATCGGCGGCATCGTCTACCAGTACTTGGACTTCCGCCTGGTGGCATTGTCCAATACCCCGGCGCTCGCCGGTCTGCCGGACGTCCTGCGCATCCCGTTTTCCGAACCGCTCTTCATCCTGGGCGCGCTCTTCATTGCCTTGGTGCTCTTCTTTCCCGGTGGGCTCGGCGGAATCGTTCAGCGCAGGCGAGCCGCGATCCACTAAGGTCCGCCAAGCGCGGCCTACGTCCAACGGCGGAGTTACCGGACGCACGGCTGGACATCGGGCCGATGCCGGCCGCCGGCGCGCACGCATAGGACAACGCAGGTCCCTCACGGCGCGACGGCTGGCACGTGTCGACGGCAGCGGCCTAATGTTAGGCTAGACATACTACTTGATTCGCTGTGTCTTACAATGACTCGCACACCCGCCGAGAGGAGTTCACGTTGAGCGCTGGCATCATGGCACCGCCCGGAGCCGCGGCCCCGAGCGAGTACCTTCAAGA
>SCQY01000197.1 GCA_004298665.1 bacterium
ATCGCGAACCTCGTCGCGCGCGACACGGACAAGCGTCGGGTCGTCGAGGTCGAGCAGATGCGCCTGCAGCGCACCGCCGATGAAGACGCGCAGCAGGACGCTGCCTTCAGGTGCCCGGCCGGCATACTTCTGACTGACGATCGTCAGGGCCGTGGTACGCCGCCCCTCCACGAAGGGCACCACCAGACCATAGCAGCGGGGCAGCCGCCGCGCGGCGGTTTCGCCGAAAGCCAGATTGATGGTGGCGATCGAGTTGTAGACAATCGAACCAAGCAGGTCGGAGAGGTGCGGCTGCACCGCGCGCAACAGGCGCGCTCCCTCGTGCAGCGGCGTTGCGCAGATCACCGCGTCCGCCGCGAGCGTCGAGCCGTCGGCCAGCGAGAGTACCCAACTGCGCGTTCCGCCGGAGTCGCAATGACGCTGCAGCGCCAGCACGCCTTGATTCAGCATCAAGCGTCCTGAGAGCTCGCGCACCAGGCGGTCGACGATCGTGCCGAGCCCGCCGCGCACGCTCGCCAGCGTCGCGGGATGATGGGCTTGGCCGGAGCTCGTCAACGCACGTACGAGGCTTCCTTGCTGCTGCTCGAGCTCCACGAAACGCGGCAGCGCCGCCTGCATGCTGAGCCGCTGCGGGTCCGCAGAATAGATGCCGCCGATCAACGGCTGCGCGAGGCGCTCGAGGACTTCGCGCCCCAGGCGCCGGGTCACGAACGAAGCTAGGCTCTCGTCTTCAGGCGACCGGCGCACCGGCACGAAAGGCTCCATCGCCATCCGCGCAACGCCTCGCAGACTAAAGAGGCCGCTGGTTACCAGCGCCGCGGGCTTGCTAGGAGCGAAGAGCATGACGCCGGGCGGAAGCGGAACCAACCGTCCGTTGCGCACGACGCGCGATCCCTTGAACTCCGGGCGCGTGGGAGCGAGTTCGCGCTCCAGGTCCAAGCGTTGCAGCAGGCTCACGATCGCCGGCTTATCGGCCAGCAGCGTCTCTGCGCCCGTCTCCATGGTAAAGCCGTCGCGCTGGACGGTCTCGACGCAGCCTCCGGCGCGCGGCGCGCGCTCGAGTACCGTCACCTCGATGGGGAGGCCCCGCGCAGCGGCCAGCTCGCGCAAACGATAGGCTGCCGCCAGACCGCTGATACCGCCGCCGATGACCGCCACACGTTGGACGCCGCGCGTGCTCATTGCGCCGGCTCGTAGGCGCAGAGCGGATCTTCCGCGTAGGGGTCGCCGGTGACCGCGTAGGCGCGCGAACGCGATCCGCCGCAGACGGCGGCGAACTCGCAGCGTCCACAGCGTCCCTTCAAGCGCGAAGGGTCGCGCAGACCGACGAAGAGATCGCTCTCGCGATACACCTTCTGCAGCGAGCTGGTGCGCACGTTGCCTGCACTTATCGGCATGAAGCCGCTGGGGCAGATATCGCCCTTGTGCGAGATGAAGACGAAGCCGCGGCCGGCGTTGATGTCCATCGGGCTGCGGCGCTCGCGCGGCCCCGGCGTCCACTCGCCCAGGGCGGCGCGCAGGCGGTGATACAGCGGCCCGGCTTCCGG
>SCQY01000198.1 GCA_004298665.1 bacterium
GGCGGTCTCTCGAAGCCGCTGCGTGACGTGCAGGGGCGGCTCGACGCCTACGGCGATGGTCTGGCCATGCAGAGCGTGGAGGGAACCATCGCCGGCATCCCCGTGCATATCGCCGGCGGCATGTACGGCCTGAAACACCCGACGCTCCGCCTCGCTGTCACAGGGCACGGCGATCTCGGCCGCTTGCGCCGGCTCTTCGCCGCGGCGGCGCAGCTGCCGATGACGGGACCGCTCGATTTCAGCTTGATGGCGGAGGGTCCGGCGACGGCCCCGGTAACGTTGATCTCTTTGCGTTCGCCGCAAGTCGTGTACAATGCCGTACCGTTCGACGATCCGCATGGGCTCATCGCCTTCGACGGCCACGAGGCCGATATCATCGGCTTCGGGGCGGGCTATGACGGGATGGCGCTGGACGCGCGCGGCCGGATCGCCCTCCGGCCCCAGCCCGATGCCGTGCGTATGCTTCTGCACGCGGACGCACCGGCAGACCGTGTTCCCTACGCCGCCCAAGTCTTGCCCGGCATGATCCTGCACGGGACGGGACTCGCCACGGGCAACGATCCCAAGCTCATCGACATGCAAGGTCTGCTCCTCGGCAATTCGCCGACGCAACGGTTTACGGGAACATTTCGCGTCGATAGCCGCGGCGTCGGCGTCGTCGGGCCATTCACGATCGGCGGCGCCGGCGGTTCGCTCTTCGGCCGCGTGCAGCTCGACCATCCGCACGCGAAAGCGATCGCTCTGGTCGATGCTCGCGCACTGCGCTTCCGGCCGGCGCCCGCGGTGCCGCTGCCCGGCTTCAACCTCCCAGCGCTTCCGCCGCTGGCTGGGACACTCGACGGCCGTCTTCTGGGCAGTCAAGACGGCCCGCGTTTCGGCTTGATCGGCAGTGCCCACCTCCACGACGCACGCGTTGGGGCAGCGAAAATCAACGCCGCCGGCGCGCGTTTCGGCGGTGAGCTGGGCGGCATACAAGTCTCTACGCTCGACGCACGTGGCCCGTGGGGCTCGTTCGATGGTGCCGGGAGCATCCTCTTCGGGAGCGATGAAACGATCGCGCAGGTGCGCGACGCGAGGTTCTCGCCGGCGGGAACGCGCGCCATTCCCGTGCAGGCGCTCAACGCAACGATCGGTACGCATGGCAAGGCGGTACGCATCTATGCCGCCCATGCCACGGTGGCAGGCGGCGACGCCATTGCAGCGGGAAGCGCCGGCAGCGGCGGCTTGATGGCGTTCTCCGCAACCGGTCTCGATCTCGCCTCGATGCGCACAGCCGGCGTTCCCCTCCAAGCGGGCCATCTCAGCTTAGCCGTGACGATCGGGGGGGCGACGGGCGCGCCAAACGCTCGCGGCAGCGTCCTCCTCGATAGAGCGCGCTACCAACGCTATCCGATCGGCGCCGACGCAGCCTTTGCGTACGCCGGCGACACGCTGAATGTCCACGACGCGACGATCGGCCTAGGGCCCGCCTTCGTGGGCGTCGACGGAAGCGTATCGGGTCTTCGCATCGGCGGACCGTTTGCGCCGCGTTACGACGTGAACGCAAAGGCGCGCTCCGTCGATGCCCACGCGCTGGCTGCGCTGTTGCAGCCGGGCACTGCCCGTACCATACAGGGAAGCATCGACGCGGACATCCATGTTCGCGGCTCCGGTGCAGCTCCGAGCGTCGTTGGACTGCTGAGGATGCCCCATGGGTCCGTCCGCGGACTGGCCTTTCGCGACCTGGCCGCCCGCGTGCGCGGCAATCCCCGCGTTCTCGCCCTCGACGCAGGCCGCGTCCTCGTCGGCTCGACGGCACTTGCTTTCGATGCGCGTCTGAGTCCAGGCGAAGCACAGCTCGCGGTGCGGGCGCCGCAAGCCGATCTCGCCGACTTCAACGATTTCTTCGACACGGCCGACACGCTCGGCGGGCACGGCCAACTCATCGCGAACATCGATATCGCGAACGGCCGCATCGAATCGAACGGCGATGCCGCCTTCACGGGCACGCGCTTCCGCCGCTTCGATATCGGCAACGCGATCGCGCGCTGGCATACCGCCGGCCGGACACTCTACGCGAACGCGGACGTGGGCGGTGTGCTCGGACAGGTCCATCTCGGCGGCGCGGTA
>SCQY01000199.1 GCA_004298665.1 bacterium
TATGGAACTTCGCGTCGATTCTCTCCGGGTCGATCGCTGCAGGGCGCTCGCGCGGTCGATCGCCGATCCGGTCCACGACTTCATCGCCGCCCACTCGACGGTCAGCGTCGAGCGGGCCGTGCTGCGCCTGCTGGGCGTGGACGGCGTGATCGGCGATGAGATTCCGCTGGCCAATGCCATGTTGGAGCGCCTCGATGTGGGGCAGCGCGCCTTGGGCGTGGCCCGCTGGATCGGCGCCGCGGTCGCCGAGACGGGGCGTACGCCGTTGGAGGCGGCGCGCGAGATCGCACACGGGCGTCTGGCGCTGGAGGCGTTGGAGGTGACGCCGCCGGAGACGGCGCGCGCCGTGCTGCGTCCGCTGGCGGCCGATGCGCTGGATCGGGTGCGCTTGCGCCGAGCGGAGCGCGAAACGGCGATGGCGCGGCTGCCACAAGGGAAGTCGCCTCTGCTCTACGTGATCGTCGCCAGCGGCAACATCTACGAGGATCGTGTCGCCGCCGTGGCCGCCGCCGAAGCGGGCGCGCAGATCATCGCCGTGATCCGCTCGACGGGGCAGTCGCTGCTCGACTACGTGCCCTACGGTGCCACCACGGAGGGCTTCGGCGGCACCTACGCCACGCAGGAGAACTTCCGCATCATGCGCGCGGCGCTGGACGAAGTCTCGGAGCGGCTGGGGCGCTACGTCATGCTCACCAACTACGCCAGCGGCTTGTGCATGCCGGAGATCGCGGCGCTGGCCGCCGTCGAGCGCTTGGACATGCTGCTCAACGATTCGATGTACGGCATCCTCTTCCGCGACATCAACATGAAGCGCACCTTCGTCGACCAGCACTTCAGCCGCATGCTCAACGCCGCAGCCGGTATCGTCATCAACACCGGCGAGGACAACTACCTCACCACGGCCGACGCCGTGGAGCAGGCTCCAGCCGTGCTGGCTTCGCAGTTCATCAACGAAGAGTTCGCCCATCGCGCGGGGATGGCGGATGCGCAGATCGGCCTGGGCGACGCCTACGAGATCGACCCCGCGTTGACCGACGGCTTCCTCTATCAGCTGGCGCAAGCGCAGTTAGCCCGCCAAATCTTCCCGCAGGCGCCGCTGAAGTACATGCCGCCCACCAAGCACATGACGGGCAACATCTTCAAGGGCCACTTGATGGATGCGATGTTCAACCTCACCTCGGTGATGACGGGGCAGACGATCCATCTCTGCGGCATGATGACCGAAGCCATCCACACGCCCTTCCTGGGCGACCGTGCGCTCTCGCTAGAGAACGCGCGCTACGTGATGAACACGGCGCGTCACTTCGGCGACGAGATCGTGGTGAAGCCAGACGGCATCATCGACACACGCGCGCGCTGGGTGCTGGAGGCGTGCGAAGCGCACCTCGAGCGCGTGGCGGAGCGGGGTTTGATGGCGGCCATCGAGGCCAAGGCCTTCGCCGACGTCTCGCGTGCCCCCGAAGGCGGGCGCGGCGTGGAGGGCGTCTTCGCGAAAGCGCCCGCGTATTGGAACCCCTTTGAGGAGGCGCTGCATCCGGCGGCGGCAGCGCGATGAAGCTGCTTCGCCCGTACGGTGACACCATCGACGACGGAGCGGTGCAGCTCTCGTTCACCTTGCCGATGCCGTGGAGCGAGGCCGCCGATGAGGCCGCGCGCCAACTGGTAGGCAAGATGGGCTTCAGCGACGCGGCGGTGGTGGAAGGGCGCTCGATCGCGTCGAACTTCTCGCTCTTCGTGGTCTACGCGCGCACGCCGGCCAGCGTAGACGTCTCGCAGACCGCCGTCGACGCCCCCGCGCCGCACGCCATG
>SCQY01000200.1 GCA_004298665.1 bacterium
ATGTGGCAATACAATCACGAGCGCCCCAACATGGGCCTGGGCGGCATGACGCCTAAACAGCGGCTCATGGCCGCGGCATAGTCTCTACTTCTGACTCGCGTTAAAAGCGGGGGGATTACCTACACACCGCGTAGCGATCTCCAACCAGCGTCTGCTTGCCTTCGATGAGCGCGGCGTGACCTTCCGCTGGAAGGACTACCGCGAGAAGGGGCGCACGCGCTACAAGACCATGACGCTCGCGGCCGACGAGTTCATGCGTCGTTTCCTGCTTCACGTGTTGCCCGGCGGGTTCCATCGCATCCGTCACTACGGGTTGCTCGCCAATCCGGTGCGCCGCGCCAATCTCGCCAAGGTACGCGAGTTGCTGCACGTCATGCCCGACCTCGACGCGCCACCGGACGACACCAGCCTTGCAACCCGGCCCGCGACCTTCGTCTGCCGGCACTGCGGCGCGCCGATGATCGTCATCGACATCCTCGCGCGCACTGCGCCGATCCGCGCACCACCCGTGCGCCGAGGCGTGACATGAGCACATCCGTTCCTGGACGTCCAAACAGAGCGTCGGCTTTGCGGCAACGCGAGCCGCGAGCGGACGTTCGTGCGCGACGCGTCACGCAGCGTCTTGCACATCCGGCCGCCCCCCGTCAGCGCGTGCGGGTGCCACTTCGGCACCGTGCGAGCCCCCATGCACCGCCTGGTTCGATCCGGCTTCCTCCTGCACCACTGGCTCACCAGATCCATCAATCGCCATAGCCGCGCAATCCTCCGGCCGCATCGCGGCACTCCGCGGTTTCCTCCCTCGAGGCTTATTCGACGCCTGCCCGCACGCGCCACAGCTTGCTCACGGGCTCCCGAATGAGGGCAGACGTCGAATAACCCTTAACGAGCCGCGTCAGTCCGCTCTTCGAACTCATCGCTCGAAAGCGGTCACCGGAATTCAGCGGCCGGGAAGCGGCCAGTCGTCAGTGCGTGCTCCCGACCCACAGCGGCCGCCCGGTTCTCTCCTGAACGGACATCACGATGGGCCCTGCGAAAGGTGCTTGTTTGTCCGCTACTGTCGTGCGTAGCATGTGGCGCACGGTTGAGCGACCGGGAACGAACACGTGAACGCTGCTTAGAAAACTGTCTTGATGACCTTTTTAACGCCGGACAGCAAATCTGTGACTTGCTCTTGCGTTGGATCTGGGGTCTTGGCGTGGTCACAAATATTCCGGATATCTCCCAAATGCTGAATAAATCTCCATTGTGGGATGTCGATTACGCTTCCAGCCCTCAGCGCTTCGTTAAAGTCACCTATCGTCGGGTTCTTCTTGCCAATAGCAATCTGTCGATCAGTGCACACTTCGCCGAGGTGGCGCTCTAGCACGACTCCTGCAACCGCTCCCGCTGCACGAAAGAACTTTGACTTTGCGAGATGCTCTGCGGCTTCTAACTCCGAGTCCAAGAGATCGGCCTGGACAATGTGCCGAATGTCAAACAGCGAGCTGTCAAAGCGACCTTGCGCGGCTTCCACAATAGCCAGTTGCTGCCGGAAATGCGGAATTGCAGCGTCTTGGCCCACGACTTTTTCCTTGTAGATACCGCGGGTTACATTTAGACCCTGAAGGTAGTCCTCAATTCTGTAATTATCGTAAGTAATATCCTTTCGAGTCTTGGGTTTTTCGTAGTGGCGGCAGAAGTCCGCGACACGGTCTGGTAAGACCCACCTCGTTATACATAAATCCCGTCGCTGCCTTCATTGCGTAGCAAGCGCAACGTTTCAGCGGCGATGCGCACGTGTGTAAGTCCCTTCCAGATGGTTTCCACGCCAGGTTCGCCGTCAC
>SCQY01000201.1 GCA_004298665.1 bacterium
AGGCGGAACGACGCGCGTGACCCAGCGCGGGAGCTGGTCGAAATGGTCGCGCGCGTAGTCGGACATCGCGCCGGTGACGGGGTCGACGATCACCGCGTCCGTGACCACCATGCCGTCGTTGCCGATCGTGGGGCGCCCTAGCGTGCAGACGTACCACGCCTTGCGCTGGTCGTCGAGCTGGAGCGTGGTCTCCAGCAGCACGCGGTTGCCGTACTGGAAGTAGACATGGCGCATCAGGTTGTCGTTTAGAAACGCGCTCGGGATGTAGGTCATGGGCTTGTCGCGCAGCAGCTCCGCGCCTTGGTCGGGGCTCTGCGCGGAGACGACGACCACGCCGGGCGAGGAGCGGCGCGTGAGCCACTTAACGATGTCGCGGAACTCCAGCGGAGCGACCCAGACGAGCTTGCCGGCAGCTTTCTGCACCGTGTACTCGCCGACGCCGTAGTAGGCGCCGAGCTGCCCCACGACTTTCTCGCCTTCGAACGTGGCCGACTCCTCGGGGACAACGCGCAGCAGCGCCGGGTCGATAGCCTTGGGAAGCGCAGTGGAGGCTTGGGCATGTGCGAGATCTCGCAGGCCGCCCGCGTCCACGATGGGTGCCACTTCCAAGGCGCCCAGGAACAGCACCAAAACGATGGCGATAGCGGCGTAGGGAAGCACGGGCTCGCGGTGGATCGAGACGATACGGCGCGCCACGACCCACGTGCGCAGCGCCAGCGTGGTGCTGTAGACCGCATTGGGGATGAAGGTCAGCAGCAGCAGCGGCAGGCACTGCGGAAAGACCAGCGGCGGCATCGCGAGATAGACATAGGCGGCCACCAGCGGCAGACCGATCGCCAAGCGGAAGGCCTGGCCGCGCCACCAATGGTGCCTGAGGTCGAGATTCACCAAGCCGAGGCAGAGAAACGCGACGGCCTCCCAATAGATCATCCTCTCCGCCTACGGCGCCGCGCCGAGCGGGACCTTTACGGCGGCGATCCATCAGTGAACTCCTTCATGGAGGTACACGATGGAAATCGATGCCCGGCTGCCCTACGGCGACGCTCAACTGCGCCGCGCCCTACTCGAGCATCATCGTCCAGCCGAAGTGACGTTCAGCGGCACGGTGGCCAGCGACCCGGTCTTCTTCCACAGCACGCGCAGCGGCCTCACGCACGAGGCCTTCGATGTCAACACGCCTTCGGGGCTGCACACGGAGGTCGTGGACAACGTCGACGTCGGCCCGCACGTGCCGGTCTACCGCGGCGAACCCGTAACGGTGCGCGGTGAATACGTACGCGACGCCGGCACGACGCACATCGTCCATTGGACACACCACGACCCCAGCGGGCACCACGTGGGCGGCTTCATCGAGGCGGGGGGACGGCGCTACGCATGAGCGCGGGAGACAACGGCGGCGCGAGCGCGCGCCTTCCCGTCGAGGAAACGCGGGGTGCCGAACGCTTCGAAGCCTTCGACCAAGTGGAGGTAGCGCGGATCGTTACGCGAGATGCCTTGCAGGGTGAGCAGATCTGGCACCGGCTTGTCCTTGGAGAGGACGATATGGTACTCGCGTCCCGCCTTGGTGGCCCAGAAGGCGGGGCTCGTGAAGGTGAACGTGTGGCTGCCGCTGACGCCGGCGATCGACGAGGCGACGCGGATCGTGTAGCGCTCGTTGGCGCCCTTCACGGGAGGCTTGCTGGCGAGCTCCTTGACACCTTCGGCTTTGGCCTTGTCGAAGAACGCAGGAACGTCCACGCTGCGCAGCGTGTCGTGCACCGTCGCGCGAACGCCGTTGCGCCCTTCTACCGTGTAGATCGCTTCGGAGCGGCCGCTGAGATCGCTCATCTCGTAGCGCTCCGCGACCAAGGGGCCAGTTCGATATGAGATCGCCATCGAGAGGTGCAGCTCGCTTGGCGCGGAGAGCACGCCCTGCACCTGATCGAACTTCTGGAGATCGCCGCGGACGCCATAGTGCCAGGCACCGTAAAGAAACAGTAAGATCATGGCCACAAAGCCGATATCACGGGTCACGCGAGATAACAAGTGTTTCATCTCACTCCGATATTAGTACAGTGAACACGGGGCATTCCACGCCCACCTGGCCGCGGTGGCGCATGAGACTCGAGTTCCAATCCATGGTTGGTCGAGCCGTCACCGGCGCCCTGGTCCTTTTGACGTACGCGCTGGTACCGGGCGGCTACCACAACCCGGCGGCGATTCCGCTCGGCTTGCTCTGCCTTGCTGCCGCCCCGGTGCATTGGGGCGTGCTGCGCCTCCCGCTCAAGCCCACCGGCCAAGCCGCCGTCGCCCTGGCCTCGACGATCCTGGATCTGGTGCTGACGGCCGCGATCGCCGCCGCCGGCTTGGTGCCGCTCGTTGCGCTTCCGCTGCTCGTCATGCTCCCCATGGAGGAGCTGGTCGTCCGCTACCACTCCGACGGAGCGATCGCGGGGGTCCTGTTCGCCATCGCGGTGATCGGTTACGCGGTCCTGAACCATGGGGGCCCCCTGACGGCGGCGACGCTGCTGACGGCAGGCTGGCTCTTGGCACTGCTGCTGGTGCTGGGCAGCATACGCGGCGTTGTCGCCTCGTTCAACGAATGGCGCGCGGACAAGCTCACTCGGCGCGGCGAGCACAATGCCGCGATGGCCGGCCAGCTTTCGACGCTGCTGGAGCTCTCGCGCGAGATCTTGGGACAGCGCGACGTCAACGACGTGCTCTCTTCGATCGCCGTGGGCGTCAGCAAGGTCTACGGTTTCAAGTATGTCGCCATCAGCTTTCAGCGCGGTCCTGAAGGCGACTTCGAACGGCGAGTGCTGTGGGGCTTTCCGCCGGAGATCGTCGCCGAGCGCACCGGCGAAGT
>SCQY01000202.1 GCA_004298665.1 bacterium
ACGTTGCGCCCCGTCGCGTGCTCCACGGCGCGCACCAAGTCGAGCGTCTCCACGCTCTGCCACTGGTTATCACGTACGTAGCGGTTGATCGAATGCCAGAAGAGCTCCTCACCCAGCTCCCCGCGCAGCATGTGCAGAACGGTACCGCCCTTCTCGTAGAGATGGCGGTCGAAGAGATCGATCGGCTCGCGATAGAGATTGCAGACGATGGGCCGGCGATAGCGCTCGCTATCTTCGTGAAGATAGGACTTCACCATGCCGTAGACGTCGTAGAGATACTCGTCCCAGCCCAGGTCGGCTTCGCGAAAGACGGCCTCGAAGAAGGTCGCGAAGCTCTCATTGAGCCAAGCCTGTGACCAATCGCGGCAGGTGAGAAGATCGCCGAACCATTGGTGCGCCAGCTCGTGCGCCACCAGAGGATCGCTCGAAAAATCGGCGTGTGCGCGCTCGTCGTGCAGCGTCCGGTCGGTCTGCGTGGTCGCCGAGCTGTTCTCCATGCCCCCGAACGTGAAGTCGTGAACGGCGATCTGGCCATAGCGGGGAAACGGGTACGGAACGCCGATGCGCCGCTCGAAGACTTCCATCATCTTCGGCGTCTTGCCGAAGGAGCGCTCACCATCGGTGGCGCGGCTAGGCTCGACGTACCAGGAGACGGGGACTTCGCCATGCTGATCGTGGTGCTCGACGAACGTGCCTACGACCATCGTCGTGAGATAGCTCGAGAGCGACCGGTCGAGCTCGTAGCGGAAGACGGTAAACTCCCCTTCGTCCGCGCGTGAGAGCAGGCGGCCGTTCGAGTAGGCGAAGAGTCCTTTGGGGACGACGATGGAGGTGGAGAACGTGAAGCGTTCGCCGGGGTAGTCGACGCACGGGAACCAGTGCCTCGCGTCGGTATCCTGCGACTGCGTCCATGCTTGCAGCGGGCGCTCGGGATAGGCTGCCTCGGGGGCGATAAAATAGAGTCCGCGGCTCGGCCGCTCGACCGCATAGGCGACGGAGAACTCGTAGCGCTCACCGCGCGCGAGCGGGCGCGCGAAGCGCACGTGCAGGCGATGCTCGCGCACAGAAACGTCGAGCGCGTTGCCTTGCGCGTCGCGTACCGAAGCGATCTCGAGATCGACGGCATCGAGCACCATGGAGGCCGCGTCGCCGGCGATGGCTTCGACGCGCGTGGTGCAGACGGCGTCGAGACGACGCCGCTGGAGGTCCGGGCGCAGGTGGAGATCCACGTGCACGACGTCGACGTTCCGGTCCGGACCATACTGTCGCCGCGTTCCGGGCAACGCGAAGGGACGGTGATCCAACCGTGAGACGTCGCTTTGCATACGATTGCCGTCGTTCGCGAGGCATAGGGTCAGGCCTGCTGCGCCATCGCCGGTTCATAATCACACGTTAAGTTGATGCTCTTAAGGTGGGTAGGCCATGCCGATTGTGCTTCGCCGCTCCACGCTCGCCCGATCGCTGCTCATCGCCGTCGCCGCTGTACTCCTGGCTGCCCTTGCGGCGGCCTCGCTCGCCGGTTATCTTACCGCGCGCGGCGCCTTGCGCCAGCAGATCGCCCAACGCACCGGGGCGACGAGCCTCCAGACGCTGACATCCGTCGAAGATTACCTACGCGCACGCGTCGACGAGCTCAACTCCATGGTCTTCCTGCAGTTGAAGAAACCGGGGCTCACCAAACAGCAGCGCGAACAGGTGCTCTACAACTACGATTTCGCATTCGGCTCGACACGCTACATCGATCTATCGATCCTCGACGCCTCGGGGCGTCTCCTCGTGAGCACCGGCGCGCTGCAAGCCGATCTCAAAGCGCCGTGGCTACGCGCTGCGGAACGCGTCTCCCAGGCCGGGCTGGCGGGCTTTCAACGCTTTTCCGACCAGGCTCAGCCGGTCCTGGTCGTCTACGCTCCGATCGTCGACGACGGCGGCAATCGTTTGGGAATGCTCGTGGGGCGTCTCCAGACCGACGAGCTCGGACGCATCATCCGCGACGCGGCGCTCGATCCGCGCAGCTCGCTGTTCCTGGTACGCGACGGGGCACCGCTGCTCTCCCATATGACCGAAGGCGGCCCCCCGTTCGGCTCCAAGGTACCTCTGGTGACTGCGAGCGCCGCACAGCAGGCGGGCCCGCTCGACGTGGACTTGAGCGTGCTCGCCCAAACCGACGCGCAAGTCGCCTACGCGCCGGTCCGGAAACTGGCCGTCGAGATGCTCCTCATTGCGATGCTCGTCTTCGCGATCGCCGCCGCCGCGGTTTGGCTCGCGGCGCGCCGCATCGCCGCCCCCGTCCGTCGCGTCGCCGCAGCGGCCCGTCAGTTGGCGCAGGGACGCCTCGATGGCTCCATACCGGCCGAAGAGTTGCGCGAAGAGGAGCTGCGCGAGCTCGCCGGCGGCTTCAACGTGCTGGCCGAGGCATTGCGCTCGCTCATCGCCGGCATCGGAACCGCGTCACGAGCGATCGCGGACAATGTGCGCTTCAACCTCGAGGCAGGACGCTCGGTACGTCGTGAGACGGAGGCACAGACGGCTGCCGCCGGCGGCATCGTGGCGGCGTTGGCGGAGCTGGCGGCCACCACGCGTCAGATCAGCGTACGCGCTCTCGAGCTGGAGGATACCTCGCACGCCGGACTTCGCCGCCTCGGCGAGCTGGTGGAACGCGTCGATCGGAATGACACGGCACTGGCTACGCTGACTGCGGCCGTGGAGAGCGCCGACGCGGCGGGGCGTGCCTTGGCCGCCGACGCCGCGCGGGTCGCCGAGCACGCTGTAGCGGTGGGGGCTCGATCCAAGAGCGTGGAGACCCTAGCGATAGCGGCGCGCGGCGCGAGCGAGACGCTAGTCGGCGAGATGCAGCGCATGGGCGGACTGCTGCTCGACACGGTGGCTCGTCTACGCAGCCTTTCGGCGACCGAGGGCAGGGTGATCCACGCTCAAGTGGAGCAGATGCGCGAGCTGGCCGATCGTTCGAAGTTGCTGGCGCTCAATGCCGCGATCGAGGCTGCACGCGCGGGCGTCCACGGCCGCGGTTTCTTCGTGATCGCCGAGGAGCTCCAGCGCCTCACCACGCAGTCACAGGGAGCCGCCGGCGAGATCGCCCGCCAAGTGTCGCGCTCGCGTGAGGAGACGAACGCCATCGCAGGTCAGACGCAGAGTGCCGAAGCGGCGGCCGCGGCAGCGATGGAGCGTGCAGTGGAGGCCGGAGGCGCGATCGAGCGGCTGGTGGCCGAGGTCGCACGAGGATTCGCGGGGGCTGCCGAGATCGGACGCATCGCCGGCGAGCAGGCACAGCGCACGGTCGAGATAGAGCGAGCCACCAAGGGCATCCACGCGATGGCGCGCGACGCCGGCGCCGCGCTCGGGGAGACGGTTGCGCTCAGCCGTGAAGTGCGTGCGAGCGTGACGACGGCGACCGGCGTCGCCGAAGAGTTTACACGTGCGACGGGCGATCAACTCACCGTCTTCTCCTCCATCGAACGCCATGCCCAACGTATCCTCGAGGCGGCACACGATGCGCAGGCGGCCGCCGAATCGGCCGTCTCCTGGACGGAGCGGCTCAACGGCGAAAGCACGGCACTGGAGGCGCGCGTCGTCGCCTTCAGCGGCGGCGGCGATCAGCGCGACTTTGGCTCGAGCAGCTCGACGGGGATACCGTTGGGATCCTCGACGAACGCGATCCAACGCGTGCCGCCGGGTGATTTCTTCGGTCCGCTCAAGATCTTGACGCCATCGGCACGCAGGCGCTCGCAGAGCGCGGGAAGATCACCGTCGACTTCGACCGCTAAGTGCTCGTAGCGGTTGCCCAGCGCGTAGGGCGGGTGCTCCTCCAAATCGTAGACCAGCTCGATGTACGCATTCCAGTCGGCGCCTACGAACGCCATGTCGGCATTCCCCGGAAAGTGATTCGGTCCATCCAGCAGCTTGAGGCCAAGCCGCTTGGTATAGAAGTCGATCGTCCCGGCCATGTCGTTGACGAAGATCGAGGTGTGCAGATAGCGTGACATGACGTGCGCTTCGCAACGACGTGGGCGTCTCCCTCGGGGCTTTGGCGAGCCCCGGTGTCAGCGCTCCCAGAGCAAGGTGCGCAGGGCGCCGGGGAGTGGACCCACGCAGCGCGTCAGATAATACGTGCGCGCCGGGGCACCCTCGTAGTCGTAGACGCGCGAGCCACCGCCGGCAACGTGGGCGCACGCCCGGGCGAAGCGGGCGGCGAAGTCAGGGCGCGTGGCGAGCGGTTCCTTGTCGACGAAGAGAATCTCGCGCGGCTGTACGTCGTGATCGAACCACGCGCGCGCCTGGCGTCCCTGGAGATCGTAGCCGATCACCACGGGCGGCACGTGTCCATAGAAATCGAGCAGGCTGGAGAGGCCGTACCCGTCGGTGGCGACCATCATGCCGTCGCGCCGCGCCTGGGCAGCTACATCGCTCGCCAGCGCAGGGTAGGTAAAGATCTCGAAGGGGCCGTTGTGGCGCAGGCCTAGGCCGAAGGTGTGAAGCGCCGCCGCGAACGTCAGCGAGGGCGCGACGAGCACTGCCAGCATCGGCGCCAGGAGCACGATCGACGGTACCGTGGTCCACCCCCATGCGGCTCTTCCCCAGTGCTGCTTCACGGCGAGGGCCGCGGCCACGCCGATCAGGGTCGCGAAAGGCCCATAGAGCCAGTAGATCTCAACGCGTTCACGCAGCGCGAGAGCCACCAGCAATATAACCATGGGTATGGCAGCCCAAACGGCCAAGCGCCCCCAGGCAGTTCGCGCGCGTAAAGCCTGCACGCCACCCCAGGCCGCCGCGATCGCGCAGCCTGGGCCGAGCACCGGCAGCGCGACAGCAAGGAAGCGCAGGGCGCGCGCAGGCGAGAGCCCCTCGTCCACGTGGCGGCCCACCAGCGCGAAGGCGAAGGTTTGCCAGCCGTGAGCGGCGTTCCAAAGCAACAGAGGCAGCAGGCCCGCCGCGAATGCCAACGGCGCCGCCCACCAGCCGCGCGAGAGCGCGCCCTCGGAGCGCCGCTGCGCGATGGCCGCGGCGGCGGCACCGGCGGCCAGCGCGAATCCCAAGAGGCGGCTCTCGACGGCTCCCGCCAACGCAACGCCGAATGCGAGCCACCACCAGCCGCCGCGATCGAAGGCGCGCTTTCCCAGCGCAAGCGCGGCACACCAACACAACAGATACGGCGCGTCCGGCGAGGCGACGCTGACGCCGACGGTGAGCAGAGGCGCCAGGTTGAGCAGCAGCGCGGCCGCGGCGGCGGCACGCCGGTCATGAGCGATCTGCGCCGCGAAATCGGCCAAAGCCAGCGTGGCGCCCAGCCCGCAGGCGAGAAAGCCCAAGCGCACCAAGGCCACATTGCGCGCGCCGTGGTCGAAGAGCGCGATCACCATCGCCACGCCGGCGGGGTGATCGTAGTACGCCCCCGCAGGGCGCAGGCTCCATTCCCAATAGTACGCCTCGTCACCCGTCAACGGCACGGCGTACGAGCCCACGGCGCGCGCCGCGAAGATGAGAGCAACCACGCCCCACGCCGCCACCTCCCAACGCCCAGCCGCGGTACGGCTCACCCTTCGTATGGTTCCTGGAGCCCACCGCTGATGGCGAGTACCTGCGCCGTGATGTAGCCGGACTCGTCGCCCACCAGACACCGCACCGCGTATGCGATGTCCTGCCACGAGCCCGCGTGCAGTGTGGGGTTCCTCGGCTTGGCGAGCTGCGCCGCCGCGGCGATGTCGAGATCCTTCCCTTCGCGGATGTCGCCCGGCTCGATGACGTTACAGGTGACGTTGTACGGTGCCGCTTCGATAGCGACGCACTTGGCCAGCGCGACCACGCCCGCCTTGGCCGCCGCGTACGCCGACATGTTCCGCGCGGCCAGCGTCGTGCTGCTGCCGTTCATGCCGAAGCAGATGATGCGGCCGAAGCGGCGCTCGATCATGCCGGGAAGCGCCGCGTGCGTGCAGGCAAAGGTGCTAGTGAGGTTTCCGTCGACCACGGCACGGTACTCCTCGAGCGTCGTGCGCCCAAAGGGTTTGACCACGATGTCGCCGGCTACGTTCACCAACACGTCGAGCCGCCCGTAGCGCTGCTCCACCGCATGCACCAAGCGCTCCGCCTGGCTCGGATCGGAGACGTCGGCCTGGAAGAGCGCATGATCGTCGCTGCGCGCCGCGTTGGTACGCGCGAGCGTTTCGCGCGCGGCATCTGCGCTGGAGCGATAGTTGACGGCCACCCGATAGTTGTGCGCCGCAAGATCGACGCAGATCCCGCGCGCTAAACCGGAGGCGGCCCCGGTCACCAGGGCGATGCGAGGCTCGTTCATCGCCCGCTCCGTTCGCAGGGTGCGCCGCGCCATCCCTGCGAAATGCCCTAGCGGCTATGGAGGACCGGAGCGGCATGGAGACTCTCGCAGACGTTCTCGAGCACAACCGGCGCATGGTGCCGGAGATCACGGCGCTGGTGGCCGGCCAAGAGCGCATCTCGTGGCGCGAGCTCTACGAGCGAGCCGCGGCTCTAACCGCGCACCTGCGGGCCGGCGGCCTCGCTCCAGGGGAGCGCGTCGCCTGCATCCTTCCCAATCGGCCATCGTTCTGCATCGTCTACTGGGCCTGTGCCTTGGGCGGCTACGCCTTGGTTCCGATCAACCCGCGCCTGCGCCGCGAGGACTTGCGTGCGATCCTCGCCGACTCTGGAGCCGCCGTCCTCTTCCACATGGAGGCGGCGGGCGAGACGGACTATGGTGCGATGGTCGAGGCACTGCGCCCGGAGCTTCCAGCGCTGCGGCAGCGCGTGCTCGCCGTCGACGACGCCGCCCTTGGCGAGGCCGCCGTCTGGGCGCAACTGACCAGCCCCGGCGGTGAGGCCGCTGCCGCGCCAACTCCGGTTGCCGCGGACGACGTCTTCGCGATCGTCTATACTTCGGGAACGACAGGGCTGCCCAAGGGAGCGATGCTGACGCATCGCAATCTCGTGGTAACGGCGCGCAAGACGGCGGAGTCGCTAGCCTGCACCTCCGACGACGTCTTCCTCGTGGCAGTGCCCCTCTACCATATCTTTGGTATCTGTCCTAGTCTCCTCACCGCCGCTGAGCTGGGCGCACGTGTCGTCTTGATGGAGACCTTCAAGGCCGACGCCGCGCTCGAGCTCTGCGCCCGCGAGCGGGTCACGGTGCATCATGGGGTGCCGACGATGTTCGTGCTCGAATTGGCCAGCCCCAAACTGCACGCGCTGGATCTCTCCTCCCTGCGCACGGGCTACATCGCCGGAGCCCCCTGCCCCATCGATGTGGTGCGGCGTATCCGCACGGAGCTAGGCTGCAACGTGCTCATCGCCTACGGCCTCACGGAGACCTCGCCCACGCTCACCGCTACCTCGTTCGACGACGACGACGCCATTCGCTCGGAGACCGTGGGCCGCGCGTTGCCCGGGGCGGAGGTGCGCGTGCGCCGCGATGCCGACAATGCGATCGCGGCCACAGGGGAGGTGGGGGAGCTCGAGTGCCGCGGCTACGGCATCATGAAAGGCTATTGGAACAAACCCGATCAGACAGCGGAGGTGCTCAGCTCCGACGGCTGGTTCAAGACGGGGGATCTTGCCACCATCGACGAGCGCAACTACGTGCGCATCGTCGGCCGCAAGAAAGAGATGGTCGTGCGCGGCGGCTACAAGATCTACCCTGCCGAAGTGGAAGGATTGCTCTACGAGCATCCGCTGGTACGCCAGGTGGCGATCGTGGGAGTGGAAGACGCCGTGCTTGGCGAGCGCACCGTGGCCGCCGTCGTTCCCGCCGCCGCCGTGGCCGACGAGAGCGCTGCCGCCGAGGAGCTCCGAGCGTATGTCCGCAGCCGCCTGGCAGACTATAAGGTCCCAGACCGCGTGGTCTTCCTCGACGTGCTGCCGATGACGGCCAGCGGGAAGGTTCAAAAGCATCTGTTACGCGGCCAAGTGTCGCTCGGACGAGTTCATTAACCAGATGGCAGAGCCGAGCGCACTGTCGCAGTAACATTAGTCCATTTTCTCAACCGTCAGCTTCCCCTACGATAGAGGCGACGATCCATTGGACGCGAGGAGGCAACATGGGACGAGAGGACGAGATGCGGCCGTTGTACGAGCAGCCGCTCGACGACAACTACGGGGAGTAAAAAGGGGGCCGAAAGGCCCTCTTTTACTAACTGCAATCGCTTCTCGCGATTGCGCGATCAGGACCGTCTAGCCGAACCGCCCCGTAATGTAATCCTCAGTGCGGCTCTCCCCACTCACTGACGTTCGTGGGGGCCCCGTTGCTTGAAAAGAGCAATCGCGTCGCGATTGC
>SCQY01000203.1 GCA_004298665.1 bacterium
ACGTGGTGGGCGATGACGGGCTCGAACCGCCGACTTCCTCCTTGTAAGGGAGGCGCTCTCCCAACTGAGCTAATCGCCCACGCGGCGCGCGCTTCTTTCGCCCCGCGGCTCCAGCCCCCCTCGGGCGCTAGCCGATGTGCTCCCAAGCTCGGGCGGGGATCAGCCAGCGCAACGTCCCGGCGCCCGCCTGCGAATGCGTGAGATCAATCCGGCAGAGCGCGCCCTTGCCGAAGCGCAGCTTGATGCCATTGGGCGCAACGGCGGCGGCGAGGAGGCGGCCGCAGAGCGGCTCGTGGCTGACGACGATGACGGCGTCGGCGTCGAGCGAACCCAGCTCCGCAAAGACGCGTTCCGGCTCCGCACTGGGGACGAGGCTCGCCGTGCGCAGGATCGTGGCGCGCGGCAAGGCAGCCTGCGCGGTCTCCAGCGCGCGTGCGTACGGGCTGGAAAGCACCATGTCGAAGCGAAGGCCGAGGTGCTTGAACGCTTTGCCCGCCCGCTCCATGCGTACCCGGCCCTCGCGGGTCAGCGGACGCTGCGAGTCGTCGGGCCAACGGGCCGGGTCTTGCTCGCCGGCGTCGCCGTGGCGCAGAATGTAGAGCTCCACGGAGTTTTCCCTTCGAAACGCCGAAGGCCCGTGCCTTCACTGACACGGGCCCCCGCCGGTTTTGACCTTGAGAGAGATTCCTACATCATGCCGCGAGATCCGAAGAGACTCCGGCGGCAGCCTTACGCTGCTCACGGGGCACGCTCGACGCGGGGAGAACGATCCACGCGACGACCAGCGATCCGAAGGCAACCAGACTAGCGACGAGCATCTCCATGCGAACCTCCTTGGCTTGGACTCAGTATAGAGCGTCGCACCCCGGCCGCGCATTGGACGGCTGCCCAAGCGTTGGGGGTCTCCGGTTCAACGAAGGTCGATATCGAGCTCGAAACTGAAGGGGCCCGGCGCGTGAGAAGTCTGCTGGTCATGGCGTCGAGGCCACGACTTCGCGATGCTGGGTGAGGTCGAGCCCCATCGCCTCCTCCTGCTCGCTCACGCGAAGCGGAACGAAGACGTTGACCACCTTGAGGATCGCGAACGTCATGACCGCGGAGTACGTGAACGACGCGGCGACGGCGATCGCTTGAACTCCAAGCTGCTTGGGATTGCCGTAGAGCAACCCGTTCGCCGCTCCGGCGTTGATCGCCACGGTGGCGAAGAGACCGGTGGCCAGCGCCCCCCAGACGCCGCCCATACCATGGACGGCGAAGACGTCCAGCACGTCGTCGACGCCGCTACGTCTCATCAAACGGACGCAGACGTAGCAGATGGTGCCGGCGCCTAAGCCGATCAGAATCGAAGCAGGCGTCGTCACGTAGCCCGAGGCGGGCGTGATCGCCACCAATCCCGCGACCGCGCCCGCCGTGGCGCCCAGCACGCTGGGCGTCCCCTTGCGCATCCACGAGATCGTCATCCAGGTCAGCGCGCCCATCGCCGCGGCGGTGTTCGTGACGACGAAGGCATTGGCGGCGAGGCCCCCGGACTGGATCGCGCTCCCTGCGTTGAAGCCGAACCAGCCGAACCACAGCAAGCTGGCTCCGAGGATCGTCATGGTGGCATCGTACGGCTGATCGGGATGCTCCTCGCCGCGCTGCAGCTCGATGCGCCGGCCTAGCACCATCGCGGCAACCAGTGCCGAGACGCCGCTGGTGATGTGCACCACCGTTCCTCCGGCGAAGTCCAGCGCGCCTAGCTTGGCGAGCCAGCCGCCATGACC
Organism: bacterium; assembly: GCA_004298665.1. GTDB lineage: Bacteria > Vulcanimicrobiota > Vulcanimicrobiia > Vulcanimicrobiales > SCRA01 > SCRA01. The sequence continues at coordinate 1,764 of SCQY01000203.1, forward strand.
CCAAACCCAGTGCGCCACGGGATCGTAGACCAGCGTCGACCACAACAAGCTGAAGATTACGAACGCCTTGAAGCGCTTGCGCTCGGCAAACGCACCGGTGATCAGCGCGGGAGTGATGATGGCGAACATCATCTGGAAGGCCATGTACGCCAGATGCGGGACCGTGGCGCCGTAGTCGGCGTTGGGCGTCATCCCCACGCCGTTCAGCCCCACCCACGAGAGATCGCCGATGATTCCCCATCCGTGCAGATCGGGGCCGAAGGCCAGCGAATAGCCCCACATCACCCATTGCACGCTGATCAAGCATAGGATGAAGAAACTATGCATGATCGTCGAGAGCACGTTCTTGCGGCGAACGAGCCCACCATAGAAGAACCCCAAGGCGGGAGTCATGACCATGACCAGCGCAGCCGAAGCGAGCAGCCACGCGGTATCTCCTGCGTCGATCCTAGGGTGCATCGGCTCCTCCTCTTGGAAGCGATGCTACCAGGCGCGGAGGCGTTGCCGCATTCGACGCGACGTTAGCAAAACGGCTGTTGGATACGTCGTTTGCACGAGTGGGGCCGCCCGCACGCCGCGCGCATGGCCAAAGCGTGAACGGTGCGGCCCCTCAGTGATTCATTCGATCAATGTACGGTGACGTGAAACCAGGTTTCAGCTTTGGCGTTGACGTTGACGTTGACGGTGTAGTCGCCCGGCTTCAGCGTGGCGTTGTTGCCATACTCGTCGCTCTTTGCACCCTGGCCCAGCTCCTGGATCTCCGCAACGGGAAGCTGCAGCGAGGCGCCGCCGGCGGCGGGCGTCACCAAGACGTTGACGTCGGCCTTCTGGACCACGGCGCCCGTCTTCGCGTCGAAGACCTGGATCGCGACGAATGCAGTGGGGGCTGGCGTGGCGGAGAGCGTCACGGGAGCCTCACCGCCGACGGCGATCAGACCGGTGACGACACCGGCGGTCTTCGCTGCTGCCGGCGTGGCGTACAGGGGCTCCGAGGGAGCAATCTGGATGCTCAGCCGGTAGGGTCCCGCCACGGCGCTGGTCGGCGAAGGCGCCTGATCGGCGAACGCGGTTTGAGTGAGAAGGGCGACGCACGCGACAGCGGCCGCCAAGAGACGCGTGATGAAGTACATGGAACCGTTATAGCACGCGCGGCCACGCAGAGAACACGAAAAATATCGGAGCCTGCGTTACGGAAATCGCGCTACATGGCCTCGACGTCCAGCGCCACGCGCATCGCACCCCAATGCTGCCCCCGCACATAGATCGGCACCGAAAGGTCATCCATCACCACGCCCGTGTCGCGAGCGTAGGTCTGGAGAACCATGGGGCGCGCTCCCGCCTTGCGGCGCAGGTCGACCCCGCGCTGGACGAATGCCGAGCGCTGCGCGCGCATCGGAACGTCGAGCCCTCCCGCCAGCCCTACGCGCGCGCAGCGAATGCCCACCGGATCGTCGAAGATGCGCTTGATACGATTGCCCGGCAGGTCTCGCTCATCGTCGCCGGTGATGTCTTTGCGATAGTCACGATAGTGGGCGATCAGGAATCCGTTGATGTCGACCACGCAGAAGTAGACGAGGTGCTTGTCGAGCGCGGTATAGCGGTCGACGATCTCCACTAGCGCTTCATCGACCTTGTTGTCGTAACTCGTACGGTACTTCGGCGGCCTGAAGGCGCCGCCGCGCAGGCGATCGACGTTGAAGAGGCGTGAGAGCCGCCGTACGTCGGATCCGGCAACCTCGACATAGGCGGTGTCGAAGACGTCGCGCTCCGCGATGCGCCCGCTCTCGATCGCGCGCTCGAAGACCGCCTCCGCCTCATCCGCCGCGTCGTTGGCCCAATCGCGCACACGATCGATGAAGGTTCCTAGACGGTAGCGCCCGAGCACCGCAAAGGCGTGCGCGGTAAGCTCGCCGAGATTGAGGCCTCCGGCATCCTTGGCATCGGCGGCACCTTCCGCGGCATGGGCGCTGAGCACCTCGACGCTATGCGAGACTTCCTCCAGCACGGCGGACTGCTGCTCAACCGTGGTGGCGATGGAGGCGACCTGTTCGGTGGATTTCCCGATGATCTCCGTCATGTGGCCGAGATCGTCGCGAACCTTGGTGGCCTCCGAGCTTACTTCGACTGCGCGCCGCGTGCTCTGCGTGGTTGCCGTGCGCGCCGCCTCGACGGACGAGAGCACGTTGCGGATCAACGCTCCGATCTCTTTGGTCGACGAGCGGGTGGAATCCGCGAGCTTGCGTACTTCGTCGGCCACCACAGCGAAGCCGCGGCCGTGCTCGCCTGCGCGGGCCGCCTCGATCGCGGCGTTGAGCGCCAAGAGGTTCGTCCGCTCCGAGACGTCGTCGATGACGTCGACGACTTGCTCGATCTGCTGTGAGAGCTCCACGACGCCCGAAACGTGCTGCGCCGCCTGCTCCGCTTGCGCACGGAGCTGCTCGAGTTTCTCGAGCGAGCGTTCTACGGCAGCGAACGACGCCGCGGACGACGTGCGCAGCTCGTCAGTGAGACGACGCGTATGATCGGCCGACTCCGCCACCATCTTCGCCCCCTGCGCCGTCTCGTGGACGGCGGCGGCGATCTGCGAGGTCTCCTCGGATTGGCGATGCGTGGCCGTGGCGATGCGTCCGATCAAGTAGCCGTTGCGGGCGGCGGCCGCCGAGTTGTCGTTGGTCCGCTTGGCAAGATCGCGCAGATCGGCGGTGACGCGTGCGAATACCGCGTTGAACGCGGCGCAGAGGTCGCGCAGCTCCGCCGGTGCGCCGGTGGGCAGGGAGAGCGGCACCGTCAAGTCGGCGACGTCATCCTCCGCGAGCTGCCTCAAGCGCGCGGCAAGCTCGTATGCGATGGTCGCAGGCTCGGTCATCATGGCGATACCCCCCTGGAGGGCGTTATCGGTCGACGAACGGCATGTATCCAGGGGCACGCCGGCCGAGCGCCCCGCCGCTTGGAGACAACAAGAGAGGCGGCCCGAGAACGCGTCCCCCCACAGCTCTCGCGCCGCCTGCAACCCCTTGCGGGACTTGGCCTTTCGAGAGTGCAAATGCGCCCCCTTTGGCCATTCGTGTTACTTTACGAAAGATTGACGGCGCTCGGTAGACGGCTTGCGCGTGAGATCGCGCCGGCCACGTTGGCGGTCATCAGGATCCATCCCAGCAGTCCGCAGAAGCCGGCCACATGGACCACGGCAACGTCGCTGCCGGCCAGGCCTACCGCACCGAAAAACACGGCTAACTGGAACGCGACGAGCGTAAGCCAGCTCAACGGCAGGGAGAGCAGCTGGCTTGGAGGCGTCTCGTCATCTTCGCCCCGGAACGTGGTGGCGATCATGCGGATCGCCACGTGATGCAAGTGCGCCAGCACCATCTGTCCGACCCAGCCCACCAGCCCCACGAAGACGTACGAGGCTTGCCAATGCACGCCGCCGGCGACGCCAAGCCCCAGCACGCCAGCGACCGCCAGCCACGCCACGGAGGCGAGATAGAATGCCTGCGGCGGGCGATGCGTCACCGTCGCATGGCTGGCAAGATCGATGACGTCGAGAACGTAGAGCGCAAGGGCCACGGCCACGAAGATCGCGCCGATCCAGACCAGCACCCCCAGCGAGAACCAGAACCCGACCGCCAGCGCGAAGATGCCGATGGTAATCGCCATCGCGGCGGTGATATGGTGCCAGAGCACGCTCGGGCGCGCGCCGAAAATGGGGCCGCTCGTGCGCACCGAAACGCCCATCACCAGTACCGTGAGCCATCCGATGCCTGCCACGTGCGCGTGCACGGCCGGCGTCGTGGTCAGCCAGCCCGGAGCGGCGTGACCGCCGAGCGCCAACGCCATACCAAGGCCCAGCACCGCGGCGGCAACCAGGAACGAGAAGACGATCAGGAACGCGCGCGCGATGGACGCCTCCGTGCGGGGACCACGCGTCGCCGCGCTCAGCATCGGCAGCACCGCCATCAGGTAGACCAGCAACCCCGCCAGCACCAACCCCGCCGACCACGCTAGCGCGCCGGGGTGCTCGCCCCAGAACGAGACGACCATGCCGAAGGCGCCGATGCCGAAGAGCGCCAGCGCAACGCGCGCCAGGCGCTCGTGGCGCAGATCCACTTCCGTAAACGCGGGCATGACGTAGATCAGCACGGTGAGCGCCGTCAGCGTCAGCCACGCCAGCGCCACGAGATGGATCCACGCGATGCCGCGCATCGTCGGGCCGCTCCAATCGGTGACGGCGAGCATGGTGAGCATCGCCCACGCAAACGCGTGCGCGAGGTGGCCGGCGATGAGTCCCCCCGGCGGAATCCAGGGGCGCGAAGCGATGCGCATCAGCGTACTCCTGCCGCGGGGCGGGACGGCGCTTTGATACGCACCCAGACGATGTAGCCGACGATCGCGATCGCCACGAACTGGAGCAGCGCGCCGAGAATCAGCAACGCCGAAGCGAACGGATTGTCCGCAAGCGCAACCCACGGTTCGGAGACGAGCCGCAAAGGGAGCCCGACATTGAGTGCCAGATAGGCGGCCATCACCGCCCGCACGGGGTAGCGTCCTTTGCTCTCGGGAAAGCGTTGTGTGTCGAGGGGAAACATCCAGAGTGCCACGCCGATCACCACGTTGACCAACCAGCCGACGAAGCCCGCATGACCATGTTCGATGGCGATGACGGGGGGCAGAGGATGCTGGAGAGCCTCGGCCACCGCAAGGATCACGCCGGCGAGGAAGGTGAGCGCAAGGTAGATCATCGCAGTCTTTATGAACAGACGCGGCTCGATCGGCATCTCCCTCTTCTCCTCGTGTCCTCTATCATGGTAACGGACCCACGGAGTGACCCAGGTCCCAGCAATACGGCACACTCCCGCCGCACGACTTCAGCGCTTTGTCGCGAAGGCCTTGCCTTCAGTACTGGATGGCGACGACGGTCAGCGGCAGATCGCCTGCGGGGCGCCGCCAGACAACGCGGTCGCCCACGTGCGCGCCCAGCAGAGCCTTAGCCAGCGGAGATATCCAGCTAATTGCGCCGTGCGCGGGATCGGCTTCATCCTCGCCGACGATCGTAAAGGAGCGGCGGGCCTGGTCTTGCCCTTCGACGGCGATGGTGGCACCGAAAGCCACTTCGTCGTGCGGCTGCGCGGCGAGGTCCACCACGATCGCGTTCTCGATGCGCCTCCGCAGATA
>SCQY01000204.1 GCA_004298665.1 bacterium
GCGTAATAAGCTGCCCTCGATGTACACGCAGTTCATGGCGTTCGCCGACGTGGACATCACCAAGGAGCCGATGGAGGTCTTCCCCACCACGCACTATGCGATGGGCGGCATCCGCGTCGATGCCGCAACGTGCGCCACGCGCGTTCCCGGTCTCTTTGCCGCGGGCGAGGCAGCAGCGGGGCTCCATGGCGCAAACCGTCTGGGCGGCAACTCGCTCTCAGACCTGCTGGTCTTCGGACGGCGTGCAGGCGAGGCGGCGTCCGCCTACGCCAACGCCAACCCGGGGGCGTCCGTCTCCGACGGAGCCATCGCCGATGCCGAGCGCGAGATGAACGCTCCGTTCCAGCGGCAGTCCGGTGAGACGGCATTCGATGTGCTCGAGAACTTGGGCAGCCTCATGATGGAGGAAGTCGGCGTCTTCAGGACGGCCGAGACACTTGGCCGCGCAAAGGAACGTTTGGCGGCGCTGCGCGAGCGTGCCCGTAACGTACGCGCGCCGGGTACGCGTGCCTATAGCCCCGGCTGGCACGCGGCGATCCAAGTAGAAGGCATGGTGGCTCTGGCGCAGGCGATCGCGGCAAGCGCGCTCATGCGTACGGAGAGCCGCGGCGCCCACACGCGCGTCGACTATCCTAAGTACGACGAAAACTTGCAACGCGTCAACACGGTATCACACGACGACGGCAATGGGCTGCACGTGGAGTTCCGCGAGCGCGCTCCGATGCCGGCGCACCTCGCCGAGCTCATCGAGAAGGTACCAGCGTAATGTCTGATTCAACGATAACCGAGGGTAAGCCCCTCCAACTCGTCGTCAACCGCGGCGATGCCGGCGACGAACGCGGCCAGGACGTTACCTACGAGATTCCACGCACCAAGGGAATGGTTGTGCTGGACGCCGTGCTCTATGCGCAAGGCCACTCGGACCAGGATCTCGCCGTCCGCTGGAACTGCAAGGCGGGTAAATGCGGGTCGTGCGCCGCGGAGATCAACGGGTACCCGCGGCTGCTCTGCAAGACTCGCGTCGAGGATCTCCCCGCCGATCAGCCCGTGCGCGTTCAGCCGATGCAGACCTTCCCGCGCATCAAGGATCTCGTGACCGACGTCTCGTGGAACTACGAGATGAACAAGAAGATCCCGCCCTTCACGCCGCGTGAAGGTGCGGAATGGCGCTGGCAGCAGCGCGATGTGGAACGGGCACAGGAGATGCGTAAGTGCATCGAATGCTTCCTCTGTCAGGACGTCTGCCACGTGATCCGTTATCAGCGCAGTAACAAACCGAAGTTCGCCGGCCCCCGCTTCTTCGTGCGCTCTGCTGGTCTCGATTACCACCCCATGGATACCGTCGATCGCGCCGAGTTCCTGAAGAACGAAGCGGGCATCGAGATGTGCAACGTAACGCGTTGCTGTACGGACGTCTGCCCGGAGCACATCAAGATTACGGACAATGCCATCATCCCGGCCAAGGAGCGCATCGTGGACGAGTTCCACGATCCCGTCAAGAAGCTGCTGCGCGGAAAATAGCCTCCGCCGAGGGATAGGCGGACGACCCATCGAGCGCGGCCCCGGTCATCCGGCGGCCGCGCGGTGTTTTCCATCGGTACACGCCCGCCAAAAACAAGAGGCGGGCCCCTCGAGGGCGAAGGGGAGATTCCGTCCCTCGGGGTGCTGACGAGAGAGGTTACGAGCCGCCCATGAATGCCAACGAGTTGAGAGAAGCCCACGCCCACCACGTTCTAACGCCGTGGGCTGTGCAGGGTACGCTGAATCCCCCGATGATCGTTCGCGGAGCTGGTTCCTTCCTGTACGACTCCGAAGGCAACCGCTACCTCGATCTCGCCTCCGGGTTGATCTCGGTGAATCTCGGCCACAGCCATCCCAAGGTCGTCAACGCGATCCAGGATCAGGCGGCCCGCCTATGCTACGCGGCACCTTCGTTCTTCAACGATGCACGCGCGGAATTGGCTGCCGAGTTGACCAAGCTGATGCCATGGGGCGAAAGCGGGCGCGTCTACTTCACCACGGGCGGTGCCGAAGCGAACGAGGACGCCGTGAAGATGGTGCGCATGGTCACAGGGCGCGCGAAGATCCTCACTGCCTATCGCTCATTCCATGGGTCGGCGCCGGGCGCTGGGACGCTTACCGGCGAGAATCGCCGCTGGGCCAACGAGCCGGGCATTCCCAACGTCGTGCATTTCTGGACGCCGTATCCCTACCGCAGCCCGTTTTACACCGACGATCCGAAGGTCGAAGTCGAGCGCGCGCTCGAGCACTTGGAACTGGTCGTCAACTACGAGAACCCGGCAAACATCGCGGCGATCCTGCTTGAGCCGGTGGTGGGCTCCAACGGCGTCATCGTCTATCCCGAAGGCTACCTCCAAGGCGTGCGCGAGCTCTGCGATCGCCACAACATCATGCTCATCGCCGATGAAGTGATGACCGGATTCGGGCGTACCGGCGGCGTCTTCGGCCACACGCGTCTCGGTTTCGTTCCGGATATGATCACGTTCGCCAAAGGCGTGACCTCGTCGTATCTGCCGCTTGGCGGCGTGCTGGTACGGGAGTCGCTCGCGTCGTACTTCGACGATCGTGCGCTGATGTGCGGACACACCTACTCGGGGCACCCGATGAGCGTGGCCGCAGGCGTCGCTACGCTGCGCGTCTACCGTGAAGAGGGTCTCTACGAGCGCGGACGCGAGATCGAGGGCTGGCTGCGCACCGGGCTCGAGGAACTGCAGCGCAAGCACGCGGTGATCGGCGAAGTGCGCGGCCTAGGCTCCTTCTTCGCGCTCGAGCTGGTGAAGGACCGCGCTACGCGCGAGCCGCTCGTGGAGTGGCAGGGGAAGAGCCAAGGGCCGATGCCCGCGTTTTACAGCGAGCTGCGCAAGCGAGGCGCCCATACCTTCGGACGCTTCAACGTCGTCATGGTCGCCCCGCCGCTGACGGTGACCCGGGCTGAGCTCGACGAAGGCCTCCGTGCCCTCGACGGCGCCTTGGCCTCCCTTACCGTGACTGTGTGACGGCGCCTAGATCGACCAGCGCGGGCGCTGTCGCATTGCGCAGCAGATCGACGGCGACTGTTGCGATGCGCTGGTGCTCTGCGACGTCGCCCGCTTCGCCGAAGTTCTTGCCGCGCTCGTAGCGGGTGAGGACGACGCGCGGAAGCCCCTGCAGAGGGACGCGCTGATTTCCGACTACGACCGTCGGAATGCCGGCGGTCTCCAAGGCGTCGACGACCAAACTGGCCGTCAAATGGCAGAGGGGTCAGACCGGTACGAGCAGCGCCGCGTTGGCGCCGTCGGCTTTGACCTGGGCGACCATCTGCGGAATCGTCTGATGGAGCAGGCCCGGCCAGTCCATCGTGTAGCCGCTCCACGAGATGGCGTGGGCTGTCGTCTCGACGCCCGTGGCGCGCAGCGCGCGGCGCGGCAGCACCAGCTCGTGATCCTGGCGCGCCGGATCACGGTTGAAGTGCTCGTGGGCGAAGTCGATGCGGTCGTCCGGCAGATCGTAGGGGAAGACTCGCCATGACGAGTCTCCGATGACGCAGCTCTCGTTGTAGGGCGCCTGCGTTGCGGTGTCATACGCCGCTGACGAAGAGAGCAGCGCCACGCGCAAAGGACCGTTCACGCGCTGGATGCCCAGCGCCGGCCGTTGCGGAGTGGGAATCGTTCCCTCGGACTCCCGATAGTTCGGCGGCTCTTGATCGAGCCACGCTAGTGCCGCAGGAAGCCATGCGGCCCACTGCTCCAGGTATCGATCGCGCTTCACTCTTACCTCCCTTGTCCCAACTATGCTGCGCATCTTCAGACCGCCGGCGCTACGACCACGGTTGCAGGAATAGACGGAGTCTAGCCGGTTGTGCCGTGCGGCATTCATGAGGGCGATGAAGAGCGTCGTCCGTTGCGCCCGTGGCTTCGGCTTGGTGGAGGCGATCGTCGTGCTGGGAATCGTTGCGCTTGTCGTAGCTGCCGTCACTCCGGCGCTGCGTCTTGCCGCCGCTGCACCGCAGCGAGCCGTGCGCCGCGACGCGGCGCGGAGGTTGGCCCGCAACGTCATCGCGCGCATGCGCGCCGCCGGTGCCTATGACGAGAACGCAGTTGCCGCCATGACCGCCGCGTTGCCCGCGGCGTGGACGGCCGCGGTCCGCGATCCGCTCAGCGGACGCTTCCTGCAGGCGCAAATCGCCGCATCGGATGCTTCCGGCGTTGTCACCGTCAGTGTGGCGCTCGATACCGCCACCGCCGTTCTCGCGGAGCCGCTGCGGCTGCGCGCACCGGCGCCGGGATCGCTGCTCGATCCTGCGGGATTCTAGGAGCCGGGTATGCTGGCGCAGGCGCTGGTGCCGCTGTTCGCCCTCGCGTTGCTGGTTGCATCGCTGGCCGCGGGCACGACGGCCGCGGCACGCGCCGCCGTGCAGCGGGCGGCGATGACCGTTGCCGCCGGCGAACTCGAACACGCGCAGCAGCGGCTGATCGATGCCGTCGCCGGCGCCGTGCGCGCTGGCGTCGCGTTCTCGGCTCCGCCTCCGTCCCTGGCCCTCGAAGCATATGCCGGAAACACGTGGCGCGTCGAGACCAGCATGACGTTGACGGGAACGAGCACGATCGAGAGCGGAACGGTGACGGCGAGCGCCCTGCAAGCGGCGCCCGCCGTCCAGGAGGGGCGAATCGCGGTCAGCGTGAGTGCCGTGGTGCGGGGCGCCGACGGGACGCCGCTGGCAAGCCGTACCCGATTGGTGACGCTGCGGACGCTCGCCATGGCCCCGTATGCCGTGGTGACCGGGCTGCTCGACGGCGCCGGCGTGCCGATCGAGGAGCAGGGCGACAGCGCCGGCGCATTGGCCGGTGACGATACCCGCATCCACGCGGTGCTGCTCTGCGCGGACAGTGGAAGCGGCGCCTGCAACGGCGCCACGCCGCGGCCGGCGGATTGGTACCGGGACACGACGTGGGAGCCGGGCACCGAGGCGGCGCCAGGGTGGAACCGATGAGAAGGCGCAGTGCGGCCTTCACGCTCGTGGACCTGGTACTTGCCGTGGCGCTCGTCGCGCTCTTGGCCGGCGCTGGGAGCGCCCTTGCGCTCTCTAGCCGGCCGCTGGGCGCAGGCGATGCCACGGCCCGTTTGGTTACGCTCTTCGATGCCGCGCGCGCGCTGGCCGCAGCCGACGGCGACGGCGCGACGCTTGTTTTTTCACCCGCCGCGCATGGTGCGGGCTTCGTGGCCATGCTCTACCGCCATCGGCCGCTGCCGGGCACGCAACTGCTGCCCGCAGGCATCGAACCGTACGCCTCCAGCGCGCGCATCGCGCTAGCGGGTATTGCCGGCGGGCCGCCTTTCGCCGTCTTCGTCGACAGCGCGGGCAGCGTCAGCGCGGCGGCCTGGGACATCGGCCAAGGTGCCCTCGCCACGGAGCCGCAGTGCGTCGCTGCGCTGGCGTTCACCGTCGCCGAGGGCGGCCGCACCGCGCAACGCAGCGTCCCCTGCCTGCAGGCTGCGTTGCGATAGGGGCGCGCAGCAGCCGCCGCGCGGTCAGGCCGGGCACGACGCCCAGCAGCGTCACGATCGCCAGGGCATGCCAGGCGAAGGGGAAGCCGAAATGGTCGACCAGCGCGCCGAAAAGCGGCTGAGCGAGCGTGCCCGCGCCGTAGATGGCCGTGAGCCCCACGCCGAGCGCGCTTCCCGCGAGATCGGCGCCGCCGATCTCAACCTGTACGGCAGCGAAGAGGCCGTTCCACGCCGCCACCGTGATGCCGAGCAGAGCCGACACGCACATGATCACGGCGGTCGATCCGCTGGTGAGGTCGGCCAGCCACCAGAGCGCGAACGCCGAGATGACGCAGAGCAGGACCATCGGCGTCATGCGATCGCCGCCGAAGAGATGGTCGCTGGCCGATCCCCACAGCAGACGCCCTACTGCGGCGCCCGCTTGCGCAACGGCCAGTGCCGTGGCTGCCAGCGCAATGCCGACGTGGGTGCGCGAGATGAGCGAGAGCGCGAGGAAGGAGAGCACGGCGTACTGTGCGCTGACGAGAATGCCGCAGGTGAGATTGACGGAGACGCTGCGCGGATTGCGCGCAATGCGCAACATGCCGCGCACGAGCTCGCGGAAGTGCGGAGAGGCGAGATCGGTCACGCCGTCGGGGCTGCGGTAGGCCAGCGCCGCCGCCGTCGAGAGCGTGATGCACAGGATGCCTCCGGCGGCCAGCGCCCAGCGGTAGCCGGCGTGTGCCGCGATCAGCGGCAGCAGCAGCGCCCCGATCAGGCCGCCGATGGGGACGCCGGTCTGCCGGACGCCCATCGCGAAGCCGCGATTGGTCGTGAACCAGAGCAGGATCGCGCGCCCGCCCGCGGGGGTCGAGGCGCCGTAGCCGATGCCGAAGACGAAGAGCCAGAAGATTAGCCACCCAACGTGCGGGACCAGCGCCGCCGCGATCAGCGCGAGGCCCGTAGCAAGGCCTGTCCAGAAGATGATCGCGCGTTCTCCGAAGTAGTCGACGGCAACGCCGGAGACCGCCGTGAACGAAAACGCGCCGGCGGAGATCGCCGCGACGGTGAGGCCCACCCGCGTGTGGTCGAGGGCGAGCGCGACGGCGATGAAGGGCACGATGGAACCGATACCCTGTTGAACCAGCGAGACCGCCGCTTGCACGACAACCGTCAACGAGAGGATCACGTAACGCGAATGGAGCCGCATCGGTCTTACGAGTATAGCATGCGGTCCGCACGAGGCGCGGCGATTTCCCGCAGCGAAAAGTGACCGCAGCGATGCGTGCATTGGTATTGAGCGGCGGTGGGGCCTCGGGGGCCTACCAGGCGGGGGCGATCACCGCGCTCACGCGCCGCGTCACGTACGATATCATCTGCGGGACCTCCATCGGAGCAGTCAACGGCGCCGTCGTCGCGCAGGACAAGATTGATGAGCTGGGCGACATCTGGCACAGCATCGCTTCCAAGCGCATCATTCAATATGTGCCGCAGGTGCAGCGGCTTCTGCGGCTCATCGGCGACGTCGAAGCGCTCAATCGCGATCCGCTCTTCATGCGCCCAGGCGATCTGCTGCGCTTGATCTCGCGCTACTTGGAGCTGGGCCCGCCCTCCGGAATCTTCCGTCAAATGGGAACGATTGCGCGTGAGCCGGTCGTTGAAGCCTTGGTCGATGCGATGAACTTCTCCGCGCTCCGGCGTACGCTCGTGGTGAGCGCGACGAACGTGAGCCATGCGGCCTCGGAGTGCTTCTATGCCTTCGTAGGCAATCACGCGGGTTACGAGCGAGCCTTTCGCGAGAAGCGCAAGGAAGCGTGCTGCCAGCTCACTGCGGAGAACTTCTTTCCCGCAGTACTGGCTTCGTCGGCGACGCCCGGTGCCTTCGAGCCCGTGGTGATCGAGATGGGCACAGAGCGCTGCCTCTACGTCGACGGAGGCGTCGCCAACAACTCGCCGATCGGTCTCGCGATCGACGCGGGTGCCAGCGACGTTACCGTCGTGGCCATGGAGCCGTTGGAGAATCAGGAGCTGCACGAGGCGCCCGCCACGATGGCGGAGTTGGCGCTGGTAAGCTACAACGTCTTTCAGGACCGCATGCTCAAACTCGACCTCAAGCTCGCCCAGACCGTCAATCAGGCGATCTTGGCCAACGCCCTGCGCGGTAAGCGCGTCGTTTCGCTGCGCACGGTGCGGCCCGCGAGGCGCCTTGGGCTGCCGATTCTCGGATTCAACGACCAAGCAGCGATCGACGCGGCGTTCGACCAAGGCCTGCGCGATGGGGAGGCCGCAGAGATCGAGTGAGGCGGCTCCGGCCGGTCTTGCTGGGCTGGGGTTGAACGCTGCTGGGCGCAGCATCGACTTCTCGGTGAGCCTCCCCTTCTGACGAACGGGCGTCCGTATGCCGTTCGCGGGCCCCGGCGGAGGGGCCGAGGCCCGCGATGGCGATATGAAACCGGCATGGGATTCGCCGCACGAATATTGTTGGACAGCATCAGCCCGCAGGGCGTGCGTCTGACGACCATGGAAGTCGTTTTCCCGCGCTTTGTCCTCGCGGAGTTCAACACGCACCGCGTCTTCTCGCGCAACAGCGCAAGCTCGCGCGCCATCCCCACGGCCAAGCTCATCGAGCGCGTGATCGAGGATCCCGTCGTCCCGGTAGAGTGGGGGCGCAACAAGCGCGGCATGTCCGCCTCCGAAGTCTTGGGCGAGGCTGAGGAACGCGAGGGGTTGGGCCTCTGGCTCTCGGCGCGAGACGCCGCCGTCGAGCGCGCGCGCAGGCTCGCCGAGTTGAAAGTGCACAAGCAGGTGCTCAATCGCATCCTCGAGCCGTTTCTTTGGCACACGGTCATCGTCACGGCCACGGAGTGGCGGAACTTCTTTGCGCTGCGCTGTACTCCCAATGCCCAGCCGGAGATCCGGCGTGCCGCCACGCTGATGCGCGAAGCGCTCGATGCCGGCAGGCCGCGCCCGGTGGAGCGCGGAGCGTGGCATCTGCCGCTGATCCAGGACGACGAGCGAGCGCTGGACGTCGAGCGCCTGAAGGCGATCAGCGTTGCGCGCTGCGCCCGCGTCTCGTACCTCACGCACGACGGGGAGCGCGATCTAGAGCGCGATCTCGAGCTCTACGAGCGCCTCTCCGCCGATCGCCACCTCAGCCCGTTCGAGCACGTGGCGACGCCTGCCGAGGACGACGCCTTCTATGCCAACTTCCGCGGTTGGGTTCAGTTGCGCCGTTCGATCGAGGCGGGGCTGGCAGGAGTGAGATCCGATGTACGTTGAGGTCTGCGGCGAGCGCATCGCCTACGATGAGGCGGGGAGCGGCGAGACGATCCTCTTCCTGCATTCGCTGGGGGCTTCCAAGGGTATCTGGCGCGAGCAGCTGCGGCGATACTCGAAGCATTTTCGCTGCATCGCCTGCGATGCGCCCGGCCACGGTGAATCGAGCCATCGGCGGCAGATCGACGCGGCGTCGATCGTCGCGTGTCATGTGGGATTGCTGGACGCTCTCGACGTGAGGCGTGCGCATATCGTCGGTGTCTCAATGGGCGGATGCTGGGCGATGGAGCTCTGGCGGCGCGCTCCCGGGCGCGTTCTTTCGTTGGCCCTATGCGATACGTTCGCCTCACTCGCCGATCCGCAGGCGCCGATCCATGCCCGCGAACAGGCGCTGGCGTCGACCGATATGGCGACCTTTGGACGCGAATACGCAGCGGTGGTCTTCAAGGGTTCCCCGACGGAGGCGGCGCGGCGCGTGCTGGAGGAGGCCGTCGCGCAGTGTGACAAGGATGCGTACCTTCAAACGGCGCGGGCGTGCTATCGATCGAATACGGAGAACGTGCTCGCGACGATCACCGTTCCTACGCTCGTCGTCACCGGCGAGCTGGACGACCGCGTCGTGCCCGCCAACTCCGAATTTCTCGCCGCGCACATTCCCGGTGCGCGCCTTGCCGTCATTCCCGGCGCCGGCCATCTCCCGCAGCTCGACAATCCAGTCGCCTTTGACGCCGCACTCGAATCATTCATCGGCGCGGTACCCCGGAGTACGTGATAGGGAAAATGGTGAGGGATCGTCCCATTGGTCCCATCGATCCGTGGTTATGAACAGATTGTACGCGGTCCTAGGACGTATGGGCGGGGGCTTAGGCATGTTGCTCCAGCGGTGCGGAAGCAGGTAGAATCGCGCCACCGGGATGCATACTATGTGATGCGGAGGCCGCGTGATGGGCGTGGTTTCGGTCCAAGGCGGAGAGCTCTACTCCGATTCCGTCGGCGCCGGCGACGTCTGCGTGACGATTCACGGCGGCTTTGGTTTCGACCACACCTCGCTTTCCCCGTGGCTCGATCGGCTTGCGAGTGCCATGCGTGTGGTCTACTACGATCAGCGCGGCTGTGGGCGGTCCAGCAGAAGCGGCATGGATGCGCTGACAATAGGTCGGCTGCGCGACGATGTGGATGCCGTACGCGCGCATGCTGGAGCGGAGCGCGTGACGCTCCTCGGCCACGGCTGGGGATCGTGCGTCGCGCTGGAATACGCGCTGGCTTATCCCGAGCGGGTAAAGTGCCTGATCTTGGTAAGCGGGACCCCGTCGTTCCCTGTCGAGGGGGAGCTGCGCGAGGCTGTGCTGCAGCGCGGAACCATCGACGCCGTCATCGGCAATATCCATGATTCCAGCGAGGATGACGATGCCCTTGCCCGCGCGATCTGCAATGCGCTGCCGTTGTTGTTCTACGACGTGGAGAACGAGCGCGTGCAGCGTCTCTTCTCGCACATGCTCTGGTCGGCGCCGGCCGCGCTGCAGTGGCGGCGCGTCTTCAACGGCTGGAGCGTGCGCCGGCGCCTGGCGGAGATCGCCGCGCCCACGCTGCTGCTGGCCGGCGAGTTCAATACCGTATTCCCGATCTCGCAGTCGCTGGCGCTCTACGAGGGGATCGTCAACTCTACGCTCGAGATCTTCGGGCAGAGCGGGCACTTCCCGTTCGTCGAAGAGCCGGAGGAGTTCTTCCGCACCGTCTTCGAGTGGATCGAGGCGGCGGCACTGGCGTAGTTCGACGAGCCGTTAGGCGCCTGTCAAGCAATAGAAGTTGGCGACGGATGCGCGGCGTCGAACGGCTGCGGCCGCCTGATACTGGGGCGAGTTGAAGAACGCTTGCGCTTGCTCGGGGGAGTCGAACTCCAAGATGACGATGCGATTGGGGGCTCGCTCGCCTTCCAGGTGGGTAACCTCACCCCCGCGGACGAGAAAGCGGCCGCCGTGGTCGGCGGCGGCTTGGCTCGAGAGCTTCTTGTACGCTTCATAGCCTTGCGGATCCGTGACGTCGATCTCAGCGAGGACGTAGCCTTTGGGCATGGGGCTCCTCCGGTGGCACGATGGTATCGTTGCCACCGGATTTACCATACGTCGGACGGTGCCCTGTCCGAACGGAGCGCGAGATCCGCTTAGACCAGTCCCTGGTCCAGCATGGCGTTGGCGACCTTGAGGAAGCCGGCGATGTTCGCACCGTTGACGAGATTGCCGGGCGTTCCGTAGGCCTGTGCGGTCTCGTAGCAGTTCGCGTGGATGGAGATCATGATCGTGCGCAGCCGGTTATCCACTTCTTCGCGGCTCCAGCTCAGGCGCATGCTGTTCTGGCTCATCTCCAGGCCCGATGCGGCCACGCCGCCCGCGTTCGC
>SCQY01000205.1 GCA_004298665.1 bacterium
CGGCGTTTACGGCGCCGGCCCTCCGTCGTTTGCGTGCCGCGGCTGACGGGCGCGGCTCCGGTATGGTCGGCTGGGGGCTCCGCGACAGCCGCAGCCCGCCGGGGTGATGCGGTGCGTGGATCGCGCCGATTCGGCGCACGGTCCCCAGCCGGTGACGCCGGCATGGCCGATGTGCTCGATGCGGTGGAGAGGCTCGAGCTAGCCTCAGCGCCGGGAACCCGGCACTTCTCATTGGCCGCCGCGCGATCGAGGAGATCGAAAAGACCACGCCATCCATCCGCGCAGATCCGGCTCAGATGCGGATCTGTCACGTGGACGTACGTGACCTCGACCTCGAACTCGGCCGCCGCGCGCGGCATGACTACGCGACCTGCTCCCGGCGGGCGCCGGCGCACAGCGCGGCGTTGTCGGCCTGCAGGCCTCGGATGGCGCGCTCCTGCGTCATCACGACGCGGAGCAGCACGCGCTCGGCGATGGCGGCAGTCTCGCGGGCGGCGTGCGTGATACGCTGCGCCTCCTGCTCGTCCCGCTCGGCCTCTGCGAGCTCAGTCTGGGCGTCGTGGAGCAGGCGCCGTGCAGCCGCTGTGGCCGCGTGGTAGCCCTGGGTGCGCGCGATCTCGTTCATGTTGGCCGCGATCTGCGTCTCTGTGCGAGCCGTCGGGCGTCCCATCGTTAGGCCACCTGGCCCTGTCGCGAAACGCGCGCTTCGCGCTTTGCGGTGCTATCTTGAGCTACGATGAGAGCGAGCTCTCCGAGGTCCATCCGCAGCAGCTCGGCCAAGGCCGGGAGCCAATCGGGGCCCGGAATAACGGTTCCTTGCCTCCAGGCGAAAGCGGTCTGGCGCGCGGCGCCGGTAGCTTCCTGAATCGCCTTCGTGCGGTATGGACGGAGCATTTCCGCCAGCGTGACAGGCTTCATGTTCTATATATTAGGCGTAGACGCCTAGGTTGTCAAGTCGAATGACAGTGGAACTCTACGCAGAACGTCGCCGCGGAATGGGAGATCCGTTGAAGCGTGAGGCACGGCGAGCGAACGAGCGTTGGCGCACCCGGATCGGAGCGTCTGTGCGCGCGTGCCGTGAGGCCCGTAAGCTCACGCAAGCCGAGCTCGGCGCCGCGGCTGGCATCGACTTGATGACTGTCTCGAAGATTGAGCGCGGCATCGCGGCGCCTGATTACGCGACGGTCGAGACGCTCGCTGACATATTGCGCGTGCCGATCGACCTATTGGTAGGACGCATGTCACCGGGTGACGCCGCCGCGCAAGGTCTACTCGATGAGGCGGACCTCCGGGCGTTTCGGATCACTCCCGGGATCAGCCGGATGATCTCAGCGGCTCGATTTCAGAGCATCCAGGAGCCGAATATTTCACGGGCAGAGCAACCAGAGGAGCCACTCGAAAATCGGGTCGACCGCCTGGAGGAGGAGCTTCTTGAGTCGGTGGAGCGCCAGAGTAAGATGCTCGCCGCGATACAGCGGCTCGAAGCCGGGACATCTGCCTCTCGCAAGAGACACGGCAAAGAGTGATTTCGTCGAAGAGTGGCAGCGGCTCTGATGGCGGCAACGATGGACCCCCGGCGCGCCCGTCATCGACGCTCCACGTTGGAGCGCCCCGCTCGGCCGGGCCAGCCGAGGGCTTGATTATATCGCACAGGTGTTCGATCATCAAGGAGGGTGTCCTATGTATTGCGCGAGCTGCGATAGTCCGGACGTCCGGAAGCTCTCGCTGGTCTATGAGAGCGGCCTGACTCTCGTCAAGACTAACACAACGGGAATTGGCATAGGGGCCGGATTGGGCGTCGGAGGGGCTTCGACGCGAGGAACGCACGTCACGGCGCTCGCCGCCAAGGCTGCGCCGCCCAAGAAGCAGAGCGCCGGCGTTTTTCTCTTTCTCACGGTCGTTTGTGGCGCGCTCATCTTCGCAAACCACTGGTGGTCGGTGGGCGCGCTGATCTTCCTGATCGCCTACTTCAACGGCCGGGAGAAGTTCGACAAGGAGTACCGCGCGCGCTATGCGGCGTGGGATGCGGCATATCTGTGCGATCGGTGCGGAGCCATCGCGCCGCCGCGCACGCTCGAGGCCTCGGTGATCCCGAACGTCACGCCGCTCGAGGGCGGTCACGAAGCTCTAGAGGGCGGGACGTGACCGACGAGCTGGCGCGCCGGCGCGGCTACCCAACCATCGCGGTCTCCGCGGGGAGCGCGCGGGTCGTGACGGTGGTCCGAGACCGGCGGCTGTTCCGGCCCTGGGTGCGCCTGGGGAGGAAGGGACTGATCGAGCTCCTGGCGCAGCGCCGCCGGCGCCGGCTGCATCTTCTTGCTGGGGGAGGAGCTAGCCCCGACTGCTAGCGTTCGCATGATTCCGTGTTCGGGCGGCTCTCAGGCGATCTCTACCTCCACGGAAAAGGTCGTTCCGGATGGGAATTGCGAGCCCCCGCAACCATTCATGAAGGAGTCCGCTCGCACGAGCGGGCTCTTTCATCATTTACCGCATCCGGTAGGTGCGCGGGGGTTGCGCAACCAATGTCTCCGGCCGCGGGTCTGAGCCTTGCGGCATCATGTGCGGAATCATCGGCGTCGTCTCCACCAGCCCAGTCAGCCAACTGATCTACGACGGGCTCCTGGTCCTCCAGCATCGCGGTCAAGACGCTGCGGGCATTGCTACGTCCAGCGGCCATCGCTTCCACGTGCACAAGGGCAACGGGCTCGTGCGCGACGTCTTTCGCACCCGTGATATGCGCAACTTGCAGGGAAACATCGGTATCGGCCACGTGCGCTATCCCACTGCTGGTTCGTCATCGTTCACCGAGGCCCAGCCGCTCTACGTCAACTCACCCTACGGGATCGTCCTCGGGCACAATGGCAACCTGACCAACGCCGAACAGCTCAAGCACGAGCTCTTTCAGGACGACCTGCGCCACGTCAACAGCGGCTCCGACTCCGAGGTGCTGCTGAATGTCCTGGCTCACGAGATCGGGCGCACGGCCGCGCATCACACGTTGGATGCCGATACTGTTTTCGACGCCGTGGCAGCCGTTCACCGGCGCTGCCGAGGAGCCTACGCCGCGGTCGCCATGATCGCCGGTTACGGGCTGCTGGCTTTCCGCGATGCTCACGGCATCCGCCCACTGGTCATCGGGCACAGCCGCGTCCACGGCCATGACGAGTACCTCATCGCCTCCGAGTCAGTGGCGCTCGACGTGTTAGGCTTCGAGCTGGTGCGCGATGTGGCGCCCGGGGAGGCCGTCTTCATCGGCATTGACGGCTCGTTCTCGTCGCGGCGTTGCGCCGGCGACGTAGCCGGCTACCCATGCATCTTCGAATACGTCTACTTGGCGCGCCCGGACTCGGTGATCGATGGCGTCTCCGTCTACCAGACGCGGCTGCGGTTAGGTGAGCGTTTGGCGGAGAAGATTCGCCGCTCGTACGCACACCTCGACATCGACGTGGTCATCCCCGTTCCCGACACCAGCCGCCCAGCGGCCATGGAGCTCGCCAACCGCCTGCATTTGAGCTATCGCGAGGGCTTCGTCAAGAATCGCTATATCGGCCGCACCTTCATCATGCCCGACCAGACGATGCGGCGGAACTCGGTACGGCAGAAGCTCAACGTGATCCCGCAGGAATTCGCCGGTAAGAACGCGCTCATCGTCGATGACTCCATCGTACGAGGCACGACGTCGCGGCAGATCGTGCAGACGGCTCGAGACGCCGGGGCACGCAAGGTCTTCTTCGCCTCCGCCGCTCCGCCCGTGCGCTTTCCCAACGTCTACGGCATCGATATGCCGAGCCGCCGCGAGCTGTTGGCCCACGGGCGAACCGAGGAGGATCTCTGCCGCGAGATCGGCGCAGATGCGCTAATCTACCAGGATCTCTCCGACTTGATTGCGGCGGCGAGCGAAGGGAATCCGGCGATCGAGCATTTCGAGACGTCCTGCTTCGACGGCTCCTATATCACCGGCGACGTGACGGCTGCGATGCTGGCCGAGATCGAGCGCAAACGTCCTGCGTCACGCACGCAGGTTGCAGCTGCGTCGAGCTAGACACAAGCCAGCTAGTCGGCTCCCGTCGGGTGGTCGAGCGCATAGAGCCAGGCGCCGTCGGGCTGACGTCGATAGACCTCTGCGGATCTTCCTTCCATCGAGAACGGCTCACCATCTGGGCCTGTACCCTTGATGCTCCATATCACGCGCCCTAAACAGAGATCGCCGTTCGCCACGCAGTAGGCGATGCTCGCCGCCGCCGTCACGTCCATGGCGATGATCCCGCCAAGCAACGTCCGGATGGCGGCCGACCCGATATGCACCTGCCCTGTTGCTGGATCGACGACGGCACCCTGCGGCTCGTAGAGCGCGACGAGCCCATCGAGATCACCGGCGTTGAACGCCTCAATCCAGCACTGCGATAGATCCTCCGGTTTTACCGCTACTCGTTGCACGGCACACCTCCGTAGAAGGCGATCCTCAGCATCAGCATGATCTCGTCGTGGCCCCGCGAATAGGGTCAGCGGTAACTCCGCTTCTTGTTTCATGATACAAGAAGTCAAACGTCGTCATATCCCGTACAAAGTGACCTGTTAGCGTCAACCTTGCTGGCTTTTTTCCCTCAAGAGCGTTGGTGATGAAAGGACGTCGGATCATGGATACACAGAACGGAGCGAACGAGTCGGCGATCAGCCGTCACGCCTTCCTCAAGACTTCGGCTGCCGCAGCGGTCGGTGCCGCAGCGGTAGCGGGTTTCCCGTCCATCGTACTAGCCGCGAAATCATCGAAGTCCTACCCTGCTCTCGGTACCTACCCCGCCGGTATCAGCGGCGATACCGCGATGATCGGCATTATCTCCGATCTCACCGGCTCCTATTCCGCCGATGGCGAAGATCTGGTCAAAGGCTACAAGCTTGCTATCAAGCACCTCAACGCAGGCGGCGGCCTGGTCAGCAAGGTCCCGACGCTTTCAGGGAAAGGCGTATTGGGCAAGCGTCTCGTCTACAAGATCGGCGATTCGGAGACCAAGGCAAACCCAGCCGTGCAGGCGGCAACCGAGTTCATCGAGCGGGACAAAGCCATCATGATTTGCGGCGACACCAGCAGCGCGGTCGTCATCGCCCTCGAGAAGCTGGCGCAGCGCGAGAAAGTCCTCTTCTTCGCCGGTGCGAGCGGATCGAACGACACCACAGGCAAGGACTGTCAGCGCTACGGCTTCCGCTCGCAGCCTTCCGCGTACATGGACGCCAAAGCGCTCGCCCCGATCTTGAAGAAGGAACTGGGCAGCAAGCGCCGCGCGGTCTACCTGGTGCCGGACTATACGTACGGGACCACGCTGTACGAGTCCATGAAAGAGTTCACCGAAAAGATCGGCTGGACAACCGTCAACCACTTCCTCGCACCGGTAGGCACGACCGACTACAGCTCGTACCTGCTCAACATCGCCAACTCTGGCGCCGACGTCTTCGTCAACATCGAGTTCGGTAACGACGCCGTGGCCTCCACGAAGCAAGCCGCGCAATTTGGCATCTTCAAGACCATGCAGATGATCGTGCCCAACATCTCCTCGTACATGCCCGACGGCGTAGGCGCGGAGATCATGGCAGGCGTCTACGGAACACAGGACTGGTATTGGGGCCTCGCCGGCAACAAGGCCTATCCCGAGGCCGCCGCGCACTCCAAGATCTTTCTCGACGATTTCCTCAAGGAGTTCAACGGCGTCTACCCGCGCTGGACGGCGCACATCGCGTACGACCAGACGCTGACGTGGGCCGACGCCGTCGAGCGTGCCGGCACGTTCTACCCGCCGGAGGTCATCAAGGCGCTGGAGAGCGGCCACAAAATCAACCTCAGCCTCGGACCCGTCGCATACCGCGCCGAAGACCATCAACAGATACGTCCCGTGCCGGTGCTCAAAGGCAAGAAGCCCTCGGCTATGAAGAACAAGGACGACTACTTCGAGATCGTCGGCATGACGCCGGGACC
>SCQY01000017.1 GCA_004298665.1 bacterium
AGGCGGCGGCAACGCCAAGTGCAGCGAGGTATCTCATCGGTGACTCTGGCAATCGCATGCTCTTTACGTTCCTTTCGTCAGCCACGCTGACTCGTGATCGCAGGCGGCTCGAACGCGGTGATCGCCGGCAGCGGATCCGTATGCTTCTTCACCTCCACCAGCGTTGTGTTGGCGACATTGCCTTGCGCCAGTTGCGAGGTTCCTTTGTCGAGGGTCAACACGTTGACGAGGCCGTGCTTGCATCGCGACCCATCCTTCTCGGGGGCCTCAGGGTCGTACCACGCCCCTTCGTGCAAGATCACTACGCCACGGCGGACGCGATCGGTAACCAGCGCTCCGGCCAGTACCTCACCACGCTCGTTGAACACGCGGACCACGTCGCCGTCAGTGATTCCGCGCTCGCGCGCATCGTCGGCGTTGATCCACATCGGCTCGCGCTCGTTGATCTCGTACCATGAGCGAATCCAGGTGTTGTCGAGCTGCGAATGTAGACGGTAGCGCGGATGCGGCGAAAGCAGATGGAGCGGGTACTGCTTGGCTTTCGGACTTCCGAGCCACTCGGCAGGCTCCAGCCACGTTGCCTGCGGCGGACAGTCGTCGTAGTGAAAACCCTCGATCGCCTTGGAGTAGAGTTCGATCTTCCCAGACGGCGTGCCCAGCGGATGGAGCGCGGGATTCTCGCGGAAGTCGGCGTGGCCCGTAAAGCTCGCGGCATCCTCTGGAATCGAGAATCCTACGTAGCCCTTCTTCCAGAAGTCGTCGAACGCCGGCATATCGAGCTTTGTCTTCGCCGCCTGCTTCAGCGTGGCGGCGTAGAACGAGCGGATCCAGTCCATGTCGCTCTTGCCCTCGGTGAATGCGTGCTCGAAGCCGAGGCGCCGCGCGACGCCTGTAAGGATGTCGATGTCGTTACGGGACTCGAAGAGCGGCTCGACCACCTGTCGCATCGCGACGATGTACTGGTGCGAATAGGCGCCACAGACTTCGATGTCGTTGCGCTCGAACGTCGTGGTAGCCGGAAGCACGATATCGGCGAATTTCGCCGTTGCCGTCCAGAACGGATCCTGCACGATGATCGTCTCGGGACGCCGCCACGCTTCCACGGCCTTATTCGTCTGCCACAGATGCGTCAGCGGATTTCCGCCCGCCCAGTAGATCAAGCGAATGTGCGGATACGTGACGGTTGTGCCGTTGTATGGCACCTGCTCGCCTGGGTGCAGGAACATGTCGGCCACGCGTTCGAACGGGAGCGCGTTCTTTACAGGATTCTCGCCTGCGGAGATGCCGGCGACGTCGGGGGCGTTCGCCGTCAGGCTGCCGCCGTTGTCATAGTGATAGCTGACGCCAAAGCCGCCGCCCGGCGAACCGATCTGCCCGATCATCGAGGCCAGCGTCACGAGCATCCAGTATGGCTGTTCGCCGTGGTCGGCGCGCTGGATAGCGTAGCCCGACATGAGCATGGTTCGGCTCTGCACCATTCGCCTGGCGAGGTCGCGGATCACGTTTGCGTCGACGCCCGTGATGCCGGCGGCCCATGCAGCGGACTTGGCAACACCGTCGCTCTTGCCGGTCAGGTAGGCAGCGACCTGGTCGAAGCCCACGGTGTACTTCTCGATGAATTGCTTATCGTAGCGGCCCTCCTCGTAGAGCACATGCGCCATGCCCAGCATCAGGGCCGTATCCGTGTTCGGACGCGGGGCGACCCACTCGGCATCCAGGTACTTCGCCGTGTCGGTCAGCCGCGGATCGATGACGACGACGCGAGCCTGCTTCGCGCGCACCTTCTCACGGAAGCGCTCGATCGCGCCATACGCGTAGTGGTCGGCGGGGTGCGTGCCGATTTGATTATCTTTCAACGGATCGACACCCCAGAGCACCAGAAAGTCGGTATGTTCCTGGATTGCCGGCCACGCCGTCTGCTGGTCGTACACTTCCAGATCGCCCAGGATGTGAGGCAAGATGACCATCGCTGCGGCAATACTGGGATCACCGGTGCAATCGGTGAAGCCTCCGAACAGGCCCAGCATGCGCCGGACCAGCGCCGATGCACTATGCAGGAGTCCCGACGACTGCCAGTCCGCGGAACCGGGAAAGATGCTGGCGTTACCGTACGCCGTGCGCACCCGCTTGAGCTCGCTGGCAACCAGATCGAGTGCCTCGTCCCAGCCGACGCGCACGAACTCCTCGCGACCGCGTCCCTGACCTCCGGCTCGCGCTCCGCTCTTCAAGAAACTCTTGCGCACGACCGGGTACTGCACGCGGCTCTGCGCATAGACGCCATCGGCGAAGGCCTCGATCATCGGCGTGGGATGGGCATCGCCTGAGAAGCCCGCGGCTCGGACGAAGCGCCCGCCTTGAACGCTGGCCTCGATCATCCCCCAGTGCGTGGCCGTTGGAATCGTGCTCTCGATCAGCGGATTCCCCCCTGGGACGGAGGGCCGCATGGCGCGGGCGATCTCGGGTGGAAGCAACAGACCTCCGCCCAAGGCGGCGCCCCCGGCGATCACAGCGCGACGGGAGATTCGTCTGGGGTTATTCACAGTATATGCCCCCTCTCAATGACTGCTCACTGCGCTCGCGCGTGAGCCTGCAGATAGCGCGTGACGAGCGCCGCCTCCTCGGGATCGAGCGCGGCGTTCCTCACCATCGTTCGCAGGACGCCCGGCCATTGGTTGGCCGTGAACTCCGTGGGCGCGTGAAGCGCGTGGCACGCGGTGCAACGCGTGGAATAGAGCTTCTGAGCGGATGTCCACACGGTCGCGACGTCGGGCACGAGATGCTCGGAGCCGACGAAGCCTGCGAGTTTCACGTGCTTCCAGACCGTGCCATAGCTGTCGCGTTGCGTCTCGATCGTCGTTTCTTGCGAAACGGCTTCCGCGCTCAACGTCGTGAGAACGATCCGCTGGCCTACCGCAACGTCTACCACCGACTCGGCACCTTGAGCGGACCAGCCGTCCACGCTGACTCCGTCGCGGGCGCCTGCGCGTTGCGGAGCGCCGTTCAGCGCGACCGCCGTGCCCGGGCTGATCGACCCGATGACCTCTTTCCCCTGGACGCTCGCATAGAGCGGCGTGACGTTTTGAGTGAACATCTGATCTGCCGCGGCCGAAGCCTCTGGGGTTCCGCGAGCTGCGGCGGCTACGACAAAACTCGCAACGACCGCCGCCGCTCCAATGACTGTGTGCGCAAGAGCTCGCCTCATGGCTCAACCATACTGCGGCCGCCACACGCGCGTTACGAAGAACTTGAGCAGGCTGAGAAGGGAGCGATTACCCTTCTTCCACGAAGGCGCGAAGCCGCCCAAGCGCGTCATCCCACTGTTGTGAGATCTGACTCAGGTACCGGCCTACGTCAGCGAGGCGCTTCGTTTGCAGCCTCCAAATGCGCTCGCGGCCGGCGCGCCGGCTCCGTACGAGCCCCGCCTTCGAAAGCGCATTCAGATGCTTTGTGATGGCCTGGCGCGAGATTGCGGAGCCGTCGGTCAGCCGCGCGATCGATAGCGGACCGTCCGCGCACAACCGGGCGACGATGAGCAAGCGCGTCTCGTCGCCAAGCGCGGCGAATACCGGCGCCGCCTCGGCAAACGTCTGCTCGTTCACTCGGCCGGAAGGGCGAGATATCTCTCGATGAGTTGCGCTTGCGCCGTCCAGCCTTCGTCGTTTGCCTCGAACGCCTCGGCACGGCGCGCCAGCGGTATCGTATCGAAGCCTGACTCCGTTATCGTCACCATCGTATCGCCGCCGGCGTCTTCCAGCGTGAATACGACCAGCGTCATGGGCTCGGCCGAGTAGTCGACGTTCGTCTCAATCGCGTACGGATGCCAACGGAACGAAAACAATCGCATCGGCTCGATTCGGTCAATGTGGAATTCGAAGGGCATCCCCGAGTAGGGCTCTTGAGCCTGCGCGATGTTCGGGTCGACCTTCGTGGGAGCTATCCTCCCGATGACGCGGGTGCCTGCAACGAAACCGCTCTCAAACTCGACTCCGAACCAGGCCCCGAATTGCTGCGCGTCGCTGATCGCGCGCCACACGCGGTCCCGCGGTGCACGCAGCAGAACCCTTTTCTCGATTCGATCGGCAGACGTCGTCATGTGCAACCTCCAAGTTGCACGTACTGTATCACGGATGAGGTCGACACGCAACCCCATGGTTGCTGCAGTCTCGCGCGATGATTCGGCATAGCGCGCGCTGAGACGATCTCACCTCATCAGCCCGGGAAGCGCCAATGTCAAACCGGGGATGACGTTCACGACGATGAGTGCAACGAACAATGCCGCGAGAAACGGAAGCACGGCCAGCGAGATGGTCTCCACGGGTTCCTTCGATATTCCTGACACCACGAAGAGATTCAGACCAATCGGGGGATGGACCAGGCCGATCTGCATCGCCAGAATCATGATGATTGCGAAGTGAAGCGGATCAACGCCCACGACCGCCAGCAGCGGCACGAACAAAGGGACAGTGAGGTAAATGATCGCCGGGGGCTCGAGAATGAATCCAAGGATCAGGAACGCAGCGTTCGTTGCAAGCAGAAATAGCGTGAGCGACGGCTTGGATCCGACGACCGCCGCCGCCAGGTGCTGCGGAGCTTGGCTTTGGATCA
Source organism: bacterium (assembly GCA_004298665.1). Taxonomy (GTDB): domain Bacteria; phylum Vulcanimicrobiota; class Vulcanimicrobiia; order Vulcanimicrobiales; family SCRA01; genus SCRA01. The sequence goes on from SCQY01000017.1 coordinate 4,606, forward strand.
GGTAAAACGCAAGCACAGCTGAGCTGGCGACGATAAACATGATCATCGACGTCACTTGAGCAGTATCGACGAGCTGACGGACGAACGACGAAAACGACAGTTCCCGATAAACGGTCGCAGCGATGAGGATCGCGTACACGGCCGCCAGGGTCGCGGCCTCGGTGATCGTCACCAACCCAAGATAGATTCCGCCGAGTACGACGAGCGGCAACAGCAGTGCCGGGAGCGCCTTACGGAACGCGCTGAATCGCTCTCCCCATGAGCGCGCCGGGAGCCTCTTTCCTTCTCCTCGCGCCGCAACGACGACGGCCACCGTGATCAAGATTGCCGCGACGAAGACTCCGGGGATGAGGCTTGCTTGGAAGAGGCGCGCGATCGAGACTTGTGATATTGCGCCGAAGAGAATCAACGGAATACCGGGCGGAAACAGAATTCCCAGGCAGCCGCCCGCCGCTACGACGCTGGCCGCAAAGCGGCGAGAATAGCCGGTTTCGACCATCGCCGGGATCATGATGGTACCTACCGCGGTCGTGTCCGCGATACTCGAGCCGGTCATCGCCCCGAAAAACACGGAACTCACGATAGACACGATCGCCATGCCGCCGGGCAAGTGGCAGAGCAACGATTCGAAAAACCCGGTTAGACGGCGCGCGGCACCGCTCGCCGTCATGACCTTCCCGGTGAGCACGAAGAGCGGGATGGCGATAAACACCGAGTTGTTGAGGGTTGACTGAAAGACGGTTGCAATGACGTTTGGTGCATAGGTTGAGTCGAACACCAGGAGAACGATCGCCGGGATCCCTATGGCGAGAAACAACGGAGCTCCGAGAAAAATGAGGAAGACGAGGATCGCTAGACCGATCGCGATCACACCGAGCCCTCCCCGCCGCGCATCGTACGCACCATGCGGCTGGCAAAGGCAACGCCCAGCAGTACCATCGATATTGGAAGCAACAGAGCAACCAGGTACAATGGCGTCTGTAACGACGTTCCGGAATGAATGTGCGCGGCGTAAAGCTGCTGTGCTTTCAACAGGCCTTGCCAGCACATGAATCCGCAAAACGCAAGTCCGATGACGTCGGTCGCAAGGGCCGCTAAGCGCCGCCCACGTAGAGGAAGTAAACGGACCAGCATGCCGGCGTTAACGTGCTCGCCGTCGGTGTAGGTACTGCCGCTCACGATAAAGACGGTCATGAGCATGAGATACTGCTCGATCTCTTCGATCCAAGCGCCGCTCGTGTGGAAGACGTAGCGCTCAATCGCCGCGAAAGCCGAGACGACGAGCATCAGAACGATGCCCGCAGCACCAACGAGCTGAGCTGCTCTGGTTAGCAGCCTCATCGGCCCGGCGGAGGCGCCATTGCGCGCGTCCATTGGCCGAGTGTACTACCGGCAATGCTCGAAGTCAATTCACCATACTGATTCCA
>SCQY01000206.1 GCA_004298665.1 bacterium
GTCAGCGGTGCATCGCTCGTCCCCGGCGGGAGATCGATCAGCAGGTAGTCGAGGTCGGTCCACATGACTTGTTCGTAGAACTGCCGGATGACGCCGGAGAGGATCGGCCCGCGCCAGATCATCGCCGTGTCTTCCTTGTCGGTGAGCAGGTTGGAGCTCACGACTTGGATCGCCGTTCTGGTCATCGCCGGAACCATCAGCCCTTTGGGCTGCTGGCCGGGCGGCGGCGGTGGCGCGTTCGGGTCGGGTTCGAGCGCAAGGCGCCCGGTGAGCCCGAAGAAACGCGGGATCGAGGGGCCGGTGACGTCGGCGTCGAGGATGCCCACGCGGTAGTTCTGGCGGCGCAGTGCGACGGCGAGCAGTGAGGTGGTCAGCGATTTGCCGACGCCTCCTTTTCCCGACATGATCGGGATGAGGTGCTTGATCTTCGCGCGGCGATTGAATTCGCTGGGAGCGCGGCGCAGCGGAATCGTGTCCTCTTTGCTGACGTCCGGAACCTCGTTCTTGTCGCGTGCATACAGCAGCGCGGTCATGACGGGTTCCATGCGCAGGCCGTGGGCGTTCACGCCCTGCTCGAGCGTCTCGAATTTATTGATACCGCAGCCGGCGCAGTGCAAGCCGAATTTGCTGAGTACTTTGCCGGCGAGTGGAAACGCTTCGACCAGCTCGTTGATCTTGATCTGCGGGTCGATCTTGATGGTGGAAGGCATGATGTGCGCTCTTTCGCGCTGGGGGGTGGCGGCTCCCCGTTCGGCGTAGCCAGAGACCATGTCCGACTGGATGCTCCCCAACGGCTTGCGCGTCGTCTTTCGCCCGCTGCCGGGACGCCGTACTGCGTGCCTGGGAATCACGATGCACGTGGGTTCGCGCCACGAGCGCGCGGGTGAGGAAGGTGCGGCACACCTGGTCGAGCACTTGGCCTTTCGCGATACCGCGCGCTATACGGCGACTCAGATCACAGACATGCGCGAACGTCTTGGGGGCGGCTTCGAAGCGGGGACGGAGAAGGAGTTCACGTCCTACACGGCCACCGTCCCGGCACAGGCTGCGTGGCGTGCGCTCGATCTGCTGGCCTCGCAGGTGCGCGAGCCGCTCTTTGCCGAGGATGACGTAGCGCGCGAGCGGCGCATCGTGCTGCAAGAGCTGTCGGAAGCCGAGGAGGACTTCGAGGATCGCACCGCCGTGCTGGCCGAGGAATTGCTGTTCGGCGGCGCGCTCGGCCGCGAAATCGCGGGGAGCAGGCGCAGCGTGCGCGCGCTCGATCGTTCCGCCATCCGCCGCTTCCATCGCAGAACGTACTCGCCCAAGCGCGCCGTCGTCTTCGCCGTCGGTGACGTCGACCACCGCCGTCTACGGCGCGAGGTCAAGCGGCTCTTCGGCGATTGGAGCGGTCGTGAGGCGCCCGTCGCGGCGCCGCTCACGCTTCCCGATCGCATGCGGGCGAAGGTGCTGCACCGCAGCTCCTCCTCCGCGCAGGTCGTCCTGGCTTTTCCGGGGATGGCCGGCACGGCGAGCGATCGCGAGCTGCAGACGCAGGGCGTATTGAGTGCGATGCTCGGAGCTACGGAGGGGAGTCGCCTCTTCCATGCCATTCGCGACCACGCGGCGCTAGCGTACAACGTAGAGAGCTACACCAGCGTCTATACCGACGTGGGGCTATTCGCGATCAGCTTCGGCGTGCCCGGCGGCGGCGTGCGCCGCGCGCTGGAGATTACGCTGCGCGAGATGCGCGCGCTCTGCGAGCGCCCGACACCGGAGGAGTTCGCGCGTGCCATCGAATCGCTGGAAGCGCGCATGCTGCTCGACGCGGAGTCGCCGTGGCTGGTGGGACGAGAGGAAGCGCGCAGCGTGCTCCTTGGCCGCAGCGCGTCGAGTATCGAGGCGCGCCTACGCTCGCTGCGCTCGATCGCGCTCGACGACGTACGCACGTTGGCCCGCCAACTCTTCGCTGCACGCTGCGGGGTGCTCGCGATGGTCGGAGAACCGCGGCTCCCCGCGCCGCAGCGCTGGCTGCGCGAGCATCTGCGCGCCGGCTACTTCGTGCCGTCGAGCGGCCAGAAGCCGTAGATGGCGCGCCCCGGCTCGAGATCCCAGAAGCGGGTCGCGTTGTCGCCTACGCCGTAGACGATCGCGTAGCGAACGTCGCGGTCGAGAACAGCGCGCACCAGACGCGCGAAGTCCCGCTGCGACATCCACGTGGCCGCGTAGCGCGCGAATTTCTGCTCGTCCGTGAGGCCGAGCCAGCCCGAGGATTCGCGCACGCTGGGATGCTTGGGGTCGTCTTCCTTGGTGATCGAGCCGATGCGTACGCAGGCGACCTGCAGGCCATGCGCGTCGCTGTAATACCGTCCCAGATTTTCGCCGAAGGCCTTCCACACGCCATAGAGACTGTCGGGGCGAATCGGTGCATCGGTCCGCACGATGACGCCGGACGCCGGCTCGTAGATTGCGGGCTTTCCCTCGACCTCGTAGCGCCCCACGGCATGGTTGGAACTGGCGAAGATGACGCGCTTGCAGCCGGCGCGGCGTGCCGCCTCGAATGCGTTGTACGTCCCTCCGATGTTGATCGAGTAGACGTCCTCCCAGGATGCTTCGACGGCCACCACTCCCGCCAGGTGGATGACGGTCTGGCAGCCAGTGAAGGCCTGTTCGAGCGCCTCGAGGTCGCGTACGTCGGCGACGACGTCCGCCTGGGAACGATCGATGCGCACGACGTCGTGGCCGTGCGCATCGAGATCGCGACAGAGTGGGACGCCGATCGTCCCGTTGGAGCCCGTTACTGCGATGCGTGCCATGACCTATGGCTACGCGCCGCGTGCGCGAGTTCCCTACGCGCTGTTGCAAATGCTTGCAGCGGCGAAGCGCTCGCGCGCCTCCTCGATGGAGGCGTGAATGCTGAAGATCTTGTCGAGCGCCGTGAGGTGCAGGATCTTGAGAATCTGCGGGTTGGCGGCCACCAGGCGCACCGTGCCGCCGACTTCGCGTACCGAGCGCAGTGCCGCGATCAGCGCGCCCAAGCCCGTCGAGTCGAGCATCTCTACTTGCAGCATGTCGACAATGTGCAAGAAGCGCCCGCCGTCGACATGATTGCGGAAGGTCTTCTTGAGCCGGGCTGCGGTCAGCCCGTCCACCACGCGGGGGAGCGCCGTAACGGTAATGCTCTCGGCGGGGGTATCCATGTGGAAATGTCTCCTAGCGGGGCCATCGTCCAACGCGCGTGCGGCTAGACGATGGACGGCCGATTTCGATGGCTTTATCCTAAAGTAGCACAAAGTAAACTGTCAATGGTCTTTAACGTAACACGCTTAAAAGTTGCGTGAAGGGATTTTCGATAGTTGACTTTTCGTGCGTGTCCGACTAAAGTCTGAATGGCACTTGCATTCGCCACCTCGCTTTGGGGAAGGCGATGTTCACGGGATCGAGGGCCCGGGCGGCACCCCACGCCCGGGGAAGACGGATATGGCTCGAGGTTATGGACAGGAGTGTCCGATTGCGCGGACGCTGGAGATGCTCGGT
>SCQY01000207.1 GCA_004298665.1 bacterium
GCGGACTTCGCGATCGTCGATCTCGACCGCGAAGAAGTGGTGAGCCCGGAGCTGCTTCACTCCGCGCAGGACCACACGCCGTTCCAAGGCATCCACGTGAAAGGCTGGCCGATGCACACGATCCTGCGCGGACGCAGCGTCTATCGCGACGGCGCGATCATCTCCCCGCCGTCGGGCACGTTCCTGGCCCGTCCCAACAGCGCAACGCTCGCCGCACGCGCGCCGCGCTAGCCAAGACGCAAACCGTGGCAGACGCACCGCTGACCGGCATCCGGGTCCTCGATCTCGCCACGATCCTCGCAGGGCCGCTGGCGGCGACCTTCCTCGGCGATTTCGGCGCCGACGTGATCAAGGTGGAGCACCCGCGCGGCGACTCGATCCGCTCCCATGGCGCGAGCAAAGATGGTCACGGCCTGCTCTGGAAGGTGGTGGGACGCAACAAACGCACCGCCACCCTCGACCTCTCCAAGCCCGAGGGCGCCGAGCTGCTGCTGCGATTGGCCGAGCGCGCCGACGTGCTGGTCGAGAACTTCCGCCCGGGCGTGATGGAGCGCTGGCATCTTGGCTGGGAGCAGCTGCACGCGCGCAATCCCCGCCTCGTGATGCTGCGCGCAACGGGCTTCGGCCAGTTCGGACCCTACGCCAAGCGCCCGGGATTCGGCACGCTGGCGGAGGCGATGAGCGGCTTCGCGGCAATCACCGGACAGCCCGATGGCCCGCCGACGCTGCCGCCGTTCGGCCTAGCCGACGGCATCGCCGGCCTGGCCGGAGCCATGGCGATCATGTTCGCGCTCTACCATCGCGACGCGCGCGGCGGCGAAGGGCAGATGATCGATCTCGCGATCATCGAGCCGATCCTCACCATTCTGGGAGCACAACCCACCGTCTACGACCAGCTCGGCCTGATCTCCCAGCGCACCGGCAACCGCTCCGTCAACAACGCGCCGCGCAACACCTACCGCACGCGGGACGATCGCTGGGTAGCCGTCTCCACCAGCGCCAACAGCATCGCCGAACGCGTGATGCGCCTCATGGGCCACGCCGAAGTCATCGACGAACCGTGGTTCGCCACTGGAAACGGGCGCGCGCAGCACGTGGAGGAGCTCGACGCGATGGTGAGCGCATGGGTGGGGCAGCGCGATGCCGAGGAGGTCGTTCGCGCCTTCGAGGAAGCCGGTGCCGCCGTGGCGCCGATCTACGACGTGGCGCAGGTGCTGGACGATCCGCAGTACCGTGCGCTCTCGTCGTTCGTCACGCTCGACGACGGGGACCTGGGTCCCCTGCGGATGCAGAACGTCTTGGCGCGCATGCTGGGAACGCCGGGGCGCGTGCGCTTCGCCGGACGGCGGCTGGGTCAAGACAACGAGGCCGTCTATTGCGGGGATCTGGGCCTCTCGCGGGAAGCGCTCGCGGAGCTGCGCGAGCGGGGAGTGGTGTGATGGCCGCGGCGTTTACGCCCGCGCGCAGCTACCTCTTCGCCCCTGCCCATGACGCCAAACTGCTGGAACGCGTCTACACTGCGGGGGCCGACGTCGTGCTCTTGGACCTCGAAGACGCGGTGCCCGCGAGCGAGAAGGATCGTGCGCGCGCCATGGCCACGGAGGCGCTAGGGCGAAGGCGCGCGTGGGTACGCGTCAACGTTGCACGCTCGGAGCGTTGCGCCGCCGATCTGAACGCCGTGGCAGGCTTGGCGCTGGGCATCCGGATCCCCAAGGTGGAGTCGGCGGAGGAGGTGGCCTGGGTAGCCGCGCGCGCGCCGGGCCTGCCGCTGGGCTGCACCATCGAGTCGGCGCGCGGCGTGCTGGCCGCGCGCGAGATCGCCGCGGCGCCGCAGACGGCGCATCTGATCTACGGCAACGCCGACTTCTGCGCGGACCTCGGCATCGATGGCGGCGAACTTCCGACGCTCTACGCACGCTCGCACCTGGTGCTGGCTTCCCGCGCGGCCGGCATCGCCCCGCCATGCGATGCCGCCTACGTGCGGATCGCCGACGAGGAAGGCCTGCGCCGCGAGGCGGCCTTCGCTCGCAGCCTGGGCTTCTTCGGCAAGTCGGCGATCCATCCGCGCCAGCTCGCCGCGATCCACGACGTCTTCCGGCCGAGCGCCGCGCAAGTGGCGTGGGCGCGACGGGTGCTGGCAGCCTTCGAGGCCGCGGCGGGGGCGGCCACGCGTACCGCGGAGAGCGAGATGGTGGACGCGCCGGTGGCGCAGCGCGCACGACAGATCCTGCACCTGGCAGAGCGGGGGGAATGAGGACTATGAACACGATCGATGCCGAGAAGACGGCGCGCTTGATCGCCACGGCGAGCGCGGCGCGCGTCTACGATCTCGGACGTACGTTGGAGGCGGGAACACCCGTGAGCCCCAACCATCCTCCGTTCCGGATGGCGCTGATGCGCCGCCACGGTGACCGCATGCGCGAGGACGGCGGAAGCGGGGCCAACGAGATGCTCTCACTGGGCTGCCATACCGGCACGCACATCGACGCCCTCTGCCACGTCTCGCACGAAGGGCGCCTCCACGGCGGCCTCGACGCCGCGGAGGCTGCGCGCGGCGGGCGCTTCAACGTCTACGGCGCGGAGACGATCGCGCCGTTCGTCTGCCGCGGCGTGCTGCTGGACGTTCCGCGGGCCCTGGGCATGGAGATGCTGGAGGCAGCGCACGCCATTACCGCCGCGGAATTAGAGGCCACAGCGCGCGCACAAAACGTGGAGATTCGTGCGGGCGATGCGGTGTTGATCCGCAGCGGTTGGCCCGTGGAGCGCTTCGGGAATGCGGAGGCCTTCATCGGCTGGAAGAGCGGCGTCCCAGGACCCGACGCATCGGCTGCCCGCTGGCTGGCTGAACGCAAGGTCCGCGTGGCCGGCGCCGATACTATCGCCTTCGAGTGGCTGGCATCCGGCGCGGGACACAGCCGTCTCCCCGCGCACATCATTCTGATCGTCGAGCACGGCATCCACATCATCGAGGTGCTCGACCTCGAGCAGCTCGCGCGCGAGCACGTCTACGAGTTCCTCTTTATCTGTTCGCCGCTCAAGCTCGCCGGCGCGACGGGCTCGCCGATTCGGCCGTTGGCCGTGGTGGCATGACGCTCGCGCAAAAGCTGGCCGCCTGGGCTGCGGCCCTTCGCTTCGAGGAGCTCCCGCACGAAACGGTGCGCAGCGCCGCCGACCGCATCGTCGATACGCTGGGGATCGCGCTGGCCGCGCGGGAGACGGATGCCGCGCAGGCGGTAGGCTGCGTCGTACGAGCGTGGAGCGGACGCGCCGAGGCGACGCTCGTGGGCGAAGGCGTGCCCTCACTGCCCGCGGCGGCCGCGGCGTTCTACAACGGCACCTGTGCCCACGCCCTCGACTTCGACGATACCCACCTGCCCTCTGTGGCGCACCCCAGCGCCTCGCTGGTACCGGCGCTGCTGGCGCAGAGCGAAGCCTGCGGCGCAGACGGCCGATCTCTCCTGACGGCGCTGGTGGCCGGCTACGAGATCTACGCACGACTCGCAAACGCCCAGTACGATCCGCACACGCGCAATTCGATCTTCTTCGAACACGGTCTGCATGCGACGTCGATCATCGGGACGGTCGCAGGCGCCGCAGCCTGCGCCCGTCTGCGTGGGCTCGATGCCGAAGGCATCATGCACGCGCTGGCGATCGCCTGCAGCATGGGCGCCGGCATCGTGGAAGCGAACCGCACCGGGGGTTCGGTGAAGCGGATGCACTGCGGCTGGGCGGCGCACGGAGCGGTCACCGCAGCGGATCTTGCGGCCGGCGGCCTCACCGGCCCGCCAAGCGTACTGGAAGGACGGTTCGGCTTCTTCGAAGCGTACTGCCGCGAGCGCTGGCGCGCCGACGCCGTGCTGGACGGTCTAGGCACGCGCTGGGAGACGCCCCGCATCTTCTTCAAGCTCTACCCCTGCAACCACTTCACACACGCGATCGTCGATGCGGCCTTAGCACTGCGCGCACAAGGCATTGACGGCGACGCCATCGACCACGTGCTGATCGGCACGGCTACGGCCTCCCACCGCACGATCGGCAACCCCATCGAGCAGAAACGGCACCCGCACTCACCGTACCATGCTGCTTTCAGCGGCCCGTTCGTCTTCGCGACGGCTATGGTAGGCGGCGGCGGTCTCGGGGTCGGCTTCGACGATTTCAGCGAAGCTGCACTCGCCGATACGCGGCGCATCCGTCTCGCCGAGCGAACGGATGTGGTAGCCGACGCGGCATGCGACGCCGTCTTTCCCGAGCAGTTCCCCGCGATCGTAACGGTCCAACTGCGGGATGGGCGCGAGATCACCGAGCGCGTGATGGCCAATCGGGGCGGCGGCGACCGCCCGCTCGCACGCGCGGAGCTGCTGCGCAAAGCAGAGATGACCGCGGGTACCTCGCGCGCACGGCGCCTCCTCGAAGCCGCTGCTACGCTCGACGGAACCGGTAGTCCGGCGGCACTCTTCTCCGCAGCGGCAGGGCCAAGGTCGGCGCAGTAGACGGGGCGAAACGGCGAGGATGAAATGGGTCTTCGAGCCTGGCCACAGCGCGGCGGAGTTTCGTGCGCGGCACATGATGGTGACGTGGGTCCGCGGCTTCTTCAAGAACGTCGAAGGACAACTCGAGTTCGACCCGGCACACCCGACGCAGCTCGCCGTGGAAACGTCCATCCCCACCAAGAACTGCTGGACCGGCGAGTCGACGCGAGACGACCATCTTCGCAGCCAAGACTTCTTGTACTGCGAACACTTTCCGACAATGCGGTACAAAAGCACCGGTACCACCCAGATCGGTCCAACCGACTATGAGGTAACCGGCGATCTCACCATCAGAGACATCACGCAGCGCGTCATTCTCGGTGTGCGATACCTGGGCATGTGGCAGACGCCATGGTGGGAAGACGGCGTCGACAAGGGGCCGAAGACGCGCGCGGGATTCACGGCCCGCACGCGCATCGACCGTTACGATTTCGGAGTCAGCTGGAACGGCGATCTGCCGAGCGGCGGCATCGTCGTCAGCCGGGGGGTCGACATCATCATCGACGTCGAGGCCATCCGGGAAGACGGTTAGGCAGATCTCTATGGCCGGCGCGCTATGGCGTTGCGACCGCGTCCGGCTTCGCACGAGCAAAGACGGTCTTGAGGTACCGGCCCACGAGCAGCGCGGCCGGATAGGACACTTCTTCCTCACCGCTCGCATGCGCCGCCAGCTTCTCCGCGAAGCGCACGTAGGTCAATTTGTCTTCGGCCGTAGCCGCATCGCTGAGCGCTTTCAGCGCCGCGACGATCTTCTTGTGTTCCTCGAGCATCGCCGGCAGTTCCGCCTCTAGTTTGTCGGTCAGCGTCAGAACTGCGGACATTCCCGGCTCCAGCTTCCCATGTGCCAGATCGGCGAGGAGGCCGAGCGGTGGAAGCGCGTATTCCTCCTCCTTTTCGAAGTGCACATGCATGACCTGAGCGACGGCTTGAGCAGCTTGTCCGGTGCGTCCGCCGGCTTTCGTGGCTTGAGCCAACTCAGCGTGGAGCTCCTCGTGCTCGGTCTTCAGTGATTGAGGGATGCGAAATGACATGGTATCGTCCTCTACTGGGTTCCACCGGGGCGCGCGAATGCCGCCCCCACGCGCGATCCTAAGCCGATACTGGGAATGCATTGAGAACGGGCGGAGAATCGCAGGCGGAACCAGCCAAGCGGTGGCGAAGGTTCGCGCTAGGAGCGTACCCGGGGGGACTTTGCAGCGCCGGAGCAGCAGCGGCACGCAATCGAACGCGAGCGACTGACACGACGTCTGACGCTCGCTTCGCCGCGCATCATCGCGGCGATCGCCCCGGCCGGCTATTCCAAGAGCACGGTCATTCGAACCTATGCGGAAACCCTGCCCTCGTACGCGCTCTGCGATCTCACCGGCGTGCGCGACGGCATCGACATGGCGCAACGCGTCGCCACGGCGCTCACGCGGGGCGACACCGCACGCGAGCAAGCGTTAGCGGAACAGCGTCTCGCCGACGCGGGTGATTTCGTAATCTGGAGCGGCTTCGTCTCGAAGATGTGGTCGCAGCCGAGCGAGCATCAGCTCTTCGTCTTCGAGAACGTCGAGCACATCCTCGGCTCGGTCGAGCGGGTCGACTTCCTAGCGCGCCTCTTGGCACTCCTGCCAGCGGGGCGCCAAATCGCGATCTGCTCGCGCCAACCCCTGCCGCTCTCGCTGAGCCGTTTCGTTGCGCCTCACGAGCTGATCACTTTGCGCGAGAATGCGTTACAGTTCGATGCGGTAGACATTCGCGCCGCCTTTGCGAACCTGGACGTCGGCCCCGAGGTATTGGACCAGGTGGCACACATCTCGCGCGGCTGGCCGGTCGCGGTGCTCCTGCTCGCGCGCCTCGCACGCGAAGACGCGCTTGCCCCCGCCTTGAAGGGTTCCTCCGGCGTGGCGTTCGCTGATCTCTATGATTACCTCGCGGAGCAGGTCTTCGAGAGCTTGGGAGCGCCCCAGCTTGCCCGCCTCTTGGCGGTCGCCGCGATCCCGCATGCCAGCGGGGAGGAGGCAGCGCTGGTCCTGGGAGACCCGCGAGCCGCGGGAGAGCTTGCCGCAGTTGCGCGCTCCTCGCCGTTCGTCTACCGGGTCATGGATGGCACGTACGAGGCCCACCCGCTGATGCGCATGATGCTCCACGAGCGCCACGCTGATCGCTGCAGGCAGATGCTTTTGCAGGCGGCGGCACGGCTTGCCGCTGCCCAGCCACTGCGCGCCGCGCAACTCTATCTCGAAGCCGGCGACGACGATCATGCCGCCCTGCTCCTCGAGCGCCAATTCGAACTTTTCGTATCCGAGATTCCTCCACTTTTCGCGGAGATCGTCTCACGGCTCGATGAGCGCGTGGTGCTGCGGCACGCGGGCCTCTGGGCCGCCGCCACCGTGGTCCGGTCGGGAGCGATCCCGCAACGGCAGTGGCTCTATGAGGCGCTGACCGCGCGCGACCAGATCACGGCCGCCACGCCGCTATCGACCCGCGTTGGCGTGCTCACGAGTTTGGGAAACGTCTTGACGAACCTGGGGCGCCACGACGAAGCGCTCGAGTGCTTCCAACAGTTCGTCCCAACCGGGGCCGAACTGCCGCAGCGCTATCGCGGAATTCAACTCCTCTTTCAATCGGCGATCGCGGCGCGCCGGGGGCGTTTCAACGATGCGGTCGCTCTCTGGAGCGAAGCGGAGCCGCTCTTCGCCGAAGTCTCTCTCACGCGTGCGATCGCGTTGGAAGAAGTCGTGGCTCGGGCCGCGCGCTTCGCGCAATCGCGCGAGGCCGAGCGTACGCTGCTCGATCGTGCGATCGCTCTCGCGCGCGACTCCAGTGCCGCCACGGTACGGGCATTGGCCCTCCAGGAGGCGTACTTCGGAGCTTGGCTCGCGGGAGAGGATGCGCTAGCCGGCCGCTACGCTCACGAGCTGGAAGACGGCGTCTCACCGAGCACCGTGAAGGCGACGGAGCTGCTGCGCGCCAGCATACGCGGTGACCTTGAGCTTTTGTGCCGCAACGAGGGTTTCGAGCGGCCGCGCTTCCGGCACTATGCCGCGCTGATCGCGTGTGCCATGACAGCCGGCGAGTTGCGACCCGAGCTCGCGCGGCTAGCTCTGGAGGCAGCCGAAGACGCCGACGACGCGACGTGCATCGCGATAGCGAGCATCGCCTGCGTGGAGTGCTGTGCCCCCGCTGAGCGGGCGGCGTTCGTCGAGCGTATGCGAGCGCAGTGCGCGACCGTAGATGCCCCACGTCTGCGCAGCGCGATCGACGCATATCTCAGCGGAGGCGATGACGTGGGCATGTTGGCGCCGCTCATCGGGCGCCTGCGCGGGCTGCGAAGCGAACCGGCGGCCGCCACGGCGTCGCCCTTTGTGATCTCGATCGCGGACGGATCGGTTCGGCGAAACGGAAGGACGATTCGCCTCTCCAATCGTGAACGCGAGTTGCTGCTGTATCTGGCGCTGCATCGGCGCGCCTGCAGCCGCGACGAGCTGATCGGTGCCATCTGGCCGGGACGCGAAGGGAATGCGCGTTCCGTAGTGCGCGTGTATGCGAGCCGCCTGCGCGCTCGGCTGGGCGACGCGAGCGTGGTCCAATTGCTGGATTCCGGAGAGTATCGGCTCTCCAGCGACACGCGCGTCGACTTCTACGACGTCGAGCGACTGGTGCAAGCTGCGCGATCTCAACCGATTCTCTCGACCGAGACGCGCGCACATCTTGAGGCTTACTCGCTACGATGGAGCGGCGACGCACCGCCGCGGTTCAAGACGCGGGAGTGGTTCACCGCGTTCGTCCCCCGCATCGAGGACCTCTCGCGCCAGATCACGCTCTTGCTGGGCTACGATTCGCTCGAGCGCGGCCGCTTCGGCGAGGCACGCACGATGGCGGAACGAATCATCGCGTTGGACCGGTGCGACGAGCCCGCGTGGGAGCTTCTGATTCGCGCGATGCTTGCGGCCGGCGACGCCGTGGGAGCGCAGCGTGAGCTGCGAAAGTATCGCGAGGTTCTGGCGGCGGAGCTCGGCGCCGAGCCGTCGAGCGATCTGGAGCGCCTCGTTGCGGAGATGCAGCCCGGGCGCCGGCCGGTTACAAGCCCGTAACGAAGTCGGCGCTCGGAGCCGCGCCGGCCGTTACCCTCTCGTAGCACGCCCCCCGTAGAGTAGGGAGGAGCCCACCCTTGCTTTGCTAAGGACGGAGATCCCGCATGAAGTTTCGCGCGAATCGATTGTTTTTTCTGGCGGGCGGCAGCTTGCTGTTGGCCGCTGCCGTCGCTGCCTGCGGAGGGGGATCGAGCTCCTCTCCCAGCATCCCGCCGGGGGCGACGCCGGCGCCAACCTCGTCTCCGACCACCAGCCCCAATCCAACCGCCAGCCCTTCGAGCGCGCCCGCGGCAACGTGGACGTTCGCGGGCTCGACCGCTACGCTCACGGGAACCGCGGGACAGACCCCCGCCCTCGTCTCGCTAGCCGCCTACCACAATATCTCCGCCACTATCCAGTTCGGCACCGATAGCGCGGGCAGCGGCACGCTGAACGTCAGCGATGCGCTGAACAACGGCACCGACGTGACCCCTAGCACGCTGCCGCAGGACACGGCGACGGCCGGCACTACCCCGCTCATCTATGTTTCCGTCTACAACGGTTCGACGACGACGGTCAGCTTCGGGTCGAACTCGCCGAAGGTCACGGTCACCGACAGCGCCGGTTTCGGCTCGGCGACGACCTGCGAACTTGACGTCTATGCGAAGAACGGCGGCTCGAGCCCTACTTGGAACTCAATCGGCGCCAGCGGCGCGATCTCGGGCACTACCGTCACACTCAACCCGGTGGCTATCTCCGGTACGGTCGACTTCCAGCCTGGCCAACAGATCATCGCCATCGCCTGTAAATAGCGTTCACGCCGCAGCCGGCGGCAGCAGGAAGCGATCCGCACGCAGAATGAACCAGCATGCGGATCGTTTCACTGTTGCCCTCGGCCACCGAGATCCTCTTCGCGCTCGGCGCCGGCGACCGCGTGGTGGGGGTCACCCACGAGTGCGACTACCCGGCCGCGGCACGCGCGCTGCCCAAGGTCACCGCTAACGCGCTGGAGCAGGGGCGAACCTCCGATGAGATCGATCGACACGTACGGGCGTCGCTCCACGGCGGTTCCTCGATCTACCTGCTCGATCATGCGCAGCTCGACGCACTCGCGCCGGATCTCATCGTGACGCAGGAGCTCTGCGACGTCTGCGCGGTCTCCTACGCAGAGGTCAGCCGAGCCGTCAAGCGGATGACCTATGACGCGCGGGTGATCTCGCTCGACCCCCACTCACTCGACGATGTCCTCGATACCTTCGTCACGGTCGGGAGGCTCGTTGAAGCCGAGAGCGCCGCCGACGATCTCTGCCGTGAGTTCCGCGACGGCCTCGACCAGTTGCGCCGCCGCGCCGCATCAATGTCGCGCAGGCGTGTGCTCTTCCTCGAATGGATCGACCCTCCGATGAATGCAGGACACTGGAATCCAGGACTGCTCGATGCCGCCGGAGCCGACCCGATGCTCGGCGCGCCCGGACGCGACGCGCGGCGTATCGCCTGGGAGGAGATCGCGGCGGCGGATCCCGACGTGATCCTCGCCGCCCCCTGCGGCATGGATATCGAGGCAACAGAGCGGGAGCTGGCACGGATTGCCCGCCGCCCCGAGTGGCGCGATCTTCGCGCTGTGCGCGAAGGTGCCGTCTGCATCATCGACGGCAGCCAATTCTTTGCACGACCCGGGCCGCGGCTGGTGGAAGGCGCGCGCCAATTCCAGGAGTGGCTCGCCGCACGGCCGCTTGTCTGCTAATGGACTCCGCAGTTCTCATCTCGGCATCCGGTACCGGCCAGGGCAAGACCTTGGTGGCTACGGCGCTGTGCGCCGCCCTCTCGCGCTCTGGGCGCACGGTTCAAGCATACAAGGTCGGACCGGATTACATCGACGCATCCTTCTACCGCCGCGTCTGCGGCCGCCCGGCATACAATGTGGACCTCTGGCTCGATGGCGAGGCGGGAGTACAGCGCCATGTCCGTCACACGCGGGGCGGCTGCGATGCACTGGTCTTCGAGGGGATGATGGGCCTCTTCGACGGAGATGACGAGGGCCAGACGTCGACGGCGCACATCGCGATGCTCCTCGATCTCCCCGTCATCCTCGTGCTCGATCTCTGGACGTGTTCGCAGACTGCGGCAGCCGTCGCGCTCGGGTGTTTCCACTACGATTCGCGCCTGCGCCCCGCGGGCGTGATCCTCAACCGGGCCGGGGGAGAGAGCCATGAGCGCGCGGTACGCCGATCGTGCGCACAAGCCGGGATCCGGGTGCTGGCCACGGTACCGTACGATGCCGCGTTCGATGCGGGAGAGCGCCACCTTGGCCTCGATCCTCGTGCTGTGGAGGCCCGAGCCAAGGCCGTGGAGCGTCTGGCGGAGCACCTTGCCGCACAATTGCCCCTGGACGAGCTCTTCCCGGCAGGCTCCGGCACACAGGTCGACTCTGCCGCTCCGGTACGCTCCGCAGGCTCGCCGGTTCTCATCGCGGTGGCGCACGACGATGCATTCTGGTTCACCTACGCGGAGACGTACGCGGCGCTGCGGGCCGCCGGCGCGGAGCCCGTTGGCTTCTCCCCGCTGGCCGATCGTACGTTGCCCGCCGGAGCGCGGGGGCTCTGGATCGGCGGCGGCTATCCCGAACAGCATGCGAAGGCTCTTGAAGCAAACGCATCGATGCGCCAAGCGATCGCCGATGCCATCGCCGCGGGCCTGCCTACGTATGCGGAGTGCGGCGGCCTGATGTATCTCGCGGAGCGGTTGAAGACCAGCGATGGGTGCTACGCGATGGCCGGCGTCCTGCGCGGCGCCACGTCGATGGTGCAGCCGCGCTTGCGCATCGGCTACCGGCACGCAAGGGCGGTCGCAGAGACGCCGCTCGATCCAGCGGGCTCCACGTTGCGCGGCTACGAGTTTCACTACGCATCCAACCGCCTGCACGAGGCGCCGGCCTATGCGTTCGACAAGGGCGGGCATGATGGCGCCCACCGTCCGAACCTCTTAGCGGCCTTTCTCCACCGGCATTTTCTGCCCGGCGACGCGGCCATTACGCGCTTTGTCGCAGCATGCGAGCGCGGCACGCGCCAGACGCTTGCAGACTCGTGAGATCAGCGTCCTTCGCGACGCTACGGCGTACGGATACGCTCGTAGCGCGCGCGATCGTCGCCCACGGGGATCGTGGCATCGATGCCCCACTTGCTGGTGATGCCGCCCGGCGCGGTCGAGGGATCCAGCTGCGATCCCAACGCACCGCTGACGATCACGACGTCCCGATGCGGTTGGACGCGATTAGCGATAGCCCACTCCACGTCGCGTGCGTC
>SCQY01000208.1 GCA_004298665.1 bacterium
CGACGAGCGCAAGCGCGATCGGCCAGCCGCCGTTGATCGCAATGACCGCGGTGTAGGCTCCGATCCCCGCCAGCGCCCCGTGCGTGAACGAGACGTAGCCGGTGAGGCCCGACATCATGTTCCACGCTTGCCCGAGTACGAGATAGTACGCCGCGTAGTAGACGAGCGTGCCTGCGTAGACCGATACCCCGGCGAACGGCATCACCGCGGCGACGGCCGCGGCCGCCACGGTAATCGCAGCGAAACGCACGAGCGGGTTCAGGTTGCGCTCCGCGCGCCGAGCAGCCCGTGCGGACGGACGAGCAGGGCGATGTACAGCAAGGCGTAGGTCATGATCTGTGCCCATGAATCATCGAAGTAGTAGCTCGCGAAGCTGTGCAGCAGGCCGATGGCGAGCGCGGCGACGAGCGCGCCGCTGATACTGCCAAGCCCGCCGATGATGACGACCACGAACCCGTCGAGCAGCCATTCGTGACCGACGTTGGGCGTCGTGGTGCCGATGAAGCTGATGAGTGCGCCGCAGATCGCCGCGAGCGCGACGGAGACGCTGAACGCCAGGCGTTCGCTTGCGACGACGTTGACGCCGCATGCCGCGGCCGCCTCGCGATTCTGCGCGACGGCACGGAACCCGAGGCCCGTCCGCGCACGGGAGACCAACGCCAGCGTAGCGGCTCCGACGATGACGCATGAGACGAGTACCGTGATGCTGCGCCAGCCGACGACGACGCCGGCGAGCGCCACGTTACCGCTCGGTCCTGCCGAATACGTGCGGAAATCGCCGCCGAACGCAAGCGCAAAGAGTCCGAGGCCGACGATGGAGAGCGCGTACGTGCTCATCAGCGCGTCGAGTTCGGGGCGCCCGGCAAGGCGTGAGATGACGAGCATTTGGATGGCGAGTCCGATCGCCGCGCCGAGGAGCGCGGCGATCGGGATGCCCCACAGCGGTGAGACACCGGTAGTGGTGACCAAGAGGTACGTCGCGTAGGCGCCAAGCGTGATGAACTCGCCGTGCGCGAAATTCACCAGCCGCATCACCCCGAATACGAGCGCGAGGCCCAGCGCGACAAGCCCAAGTAGTGAGCCGAAGACAAGCCCGTTGATCGCGAGCTGTAGTATCAGCGTCACGGGGCTACTTCCAGGCGGGCTTCGGCCATAGTGCTTGGGCGGGATCGCGGACGACCTTGGATTCGCCGTTCACCCACTGCGTGAGCGTGTAGCGGTAGCCTTCCTGCTGCAGCTTGCTGTTGAGCTTGTACGTTCCGAGCACGGTGGGCATCGTCGCGGTTGTGATGAAGTCGCGGATGCCGTTCTTGTCCGGCCCTTTAGCCTTGATTGCCGCTTCGAGGACTTGTCCCGCGGCATACGCGGCGGCTGAGTGGTATGACGGCAGTCTGTTGAACTTTGCCTTGTAGGCGGCGGTGAACGTCTTGCTGGCACTGTCGGTGAAGGTTGATTCCCATGCGGAGCGGCCGAAGATGCCGTTGGCGTTGTCAGCCAACGCGGTCTTTGTGACGCCGTCTGCCGCCTGAATGAAATGATAGGCGACGGGGCTGTAGCCGCGCTCGATCATCTTGCGCGTAAGCGCGATGCTCGGCTGGTAGTATCCGCCCATCGAGACAGCGTCAGCCTTCGACGCGATGAGACGCTCGACGATGGAGCTGAAGTCTTGGGATCCCGGTGCATAGCCGAAGGCCTCGGCCGAAAGGCCCATCTTTTTCGCTTCCCCCATGGCCCAGTTCTTGGCACCGATCGAGAACGGGGACTCTTCGTAGACGATCGCGAGGTGTTTGATCGCTTTCCCTTTGCTCGCGATCACTTTGAGAAAGCCTTCATGGTCGTAGGTCGACGACGGAAATGCCTGAACGGTCCAGTGAAG
This sequence comes from bacterium, assembly GCA_004298665.1. Lineage (GTDB taxonomy): Bacteria > Vulcanimicrobiota > Vulcanimicrobiia > Vulcanimicrobiales > SCRA01 > SCRA01. The sequence continues at coordinate 1,877 of SCQY01000208.1, forward strand.
CTTGCGGCGCTCCCAAATCGAGCTGTCCGAAGCGATCGTTCCGAGCATCGGCACGCCGGCGCGCTCCGCGACGGTTGCGGCGGCATCGGTGATGGGACTCGAGTACGGCCCAAGGATTGCGACGACACCGTCCCGGGAGATGAGCCGCTCGGTCAGCACGGCGGCCGTATCCGGATTGCTTTCGTCATCGTAGGTGATCAGTTGCACTGGCCGGCCGTTGATCCCGCCGTGCGCGTTCACCTCTTGCAGCCAAAGCTGATAGCCTTCTTGAACGTACTTGGCCGAATCGGAGAACCGTCCGGTCAGTGAGAGCGCGGCGCCGATCTTGATGGGATCGGCCGCCGTCACCGGCCCCGAGCCGATGATTGCGAAGGCGAGGATGAGTGCAACGGCAGCGAGCCGCGTGACCGTTCGAGATATCATGAACGTTCCTCCTCCTGACGTGGACTAAAGTGTTGCGAGATGTCCGTGGCTGCCTCACGCAGCGCTTCGCCGAGCGTTGAAATACCGATCCGTTCGATCTGCTCGCCGATGCCGAGCGCGACCAGGATGTGCGGGATGCGACCCGCGGGGTCGAGTACCGGAGCGGCGATAATCGTCACTCCGTTGATGTAGTTGCCGACGTCGACGCCGTACCCTTGGCGGCGCGTCTCTTCGACCTGCCGTTTCCAAGTATTGAAAGAGGGCGCCTCGTCCCAGCGCAACGCGGCGAAAGCACGCTCGAGTTCCGGGAGTGAGTACGAACCGAACGCCGCGACACAGCGCCCGCTCGCGCTGATCAGCAGCGGGAAGCGGCTCCCGATATCGACATGCAGGCGCAGCGCGCGCTCCGTACGCGAGATCGCGACGACGACCAGATGTTTGCGGGCTAGCGGCTGAAGCGCAATCGTCGTCATATCGAACGTACGGGCAATCCGGTCGATCGCCGGCTGCAGCACGCGATAGAAACTCTCTTCCTGCAGCAGCGAGCCCGCGAGCGTGAGGATCCCCGCATCGAGCGTATAGTGCTTGGTCTCCGGGTTGACGGCGACGATCCCCTCGTCGACGAGGGCGCGCAAGATGTGCAGGCAGGTGCTCGGCACGAGGCCCAGCGTCCGGGCGATCGCGCCGCCGCCGAGCGGGACGTCGCTCTTTGCGAGGAGGCGCAATATCTTGATGGCCCGCGTCACGGCAGGGGCATGCTGAGCGGCCCTGTCGTCGCCAGGTGTTAGAAGGAGAGTCCTCTCGCGCGGAGCGGTGTGCCGGTGCTCCGAGTCTTCCGCTGGGCGTTTCATAGGTGCAACGTGGATTTCACCAAAGAAAGATATTCCCCTCCCGCCGCGAAAAGGCGTCGGGACCATGGCAAAACTCACCGATTATTCCAGCTACGCCGACGCTCAGCGGTGCTTCACGATGGAGGGGCTCTGGGAGCTCTTCGATGGCAACGAGCGTGCGCTGAACATCGCGCACGAGTGCATCGATCGCTATGCCGGCGATCCGCACCGCATCGCGGTGCGGATCGCACACGCCGACGGCACGGACGAAGCGCTCACCTTCCGCGCCCTCTCCGAAGCGTCGTCGCGTTTCGCGCATGAATTGCGCGGGCGAGGCGTCGCGCCCGGCGACCGCGTCGCGATCATGCTCGAGCCCTCGTTCGCCTTTTACGCGACGCTCTTCGGAACGATTAAATGCGGAGCTGTCGCGGTTCCGCTGTTCACCGCGTTCGGACCGGACGGCGTGCGCCTGCGAATCGATGATTGCGCGCCACGCTTGCTTGTCACGAATGAAGAGAAAGCCGCGGATCTCGCCGGATCGCTCAAACTCGAAACGGTGATCGCGGACGCCGAGTTCATCGCTGCGCTCGAGCGTTATCCTACGACGTTCACGGCAACGACGCGCGCCGATGATCTCGCCGTCTTCCAATACACGTCCGGCACGACGCGCGAGCTGCCCGCCGCGATCCGCCACAAACACCGCGCGATCGTCCTCGTGATGATCGCGGGGCTTTACGGAACGGGCATCCGCCCCGGCGATCGTTATTTTTGCCCGTCGTCGCCGGCGTGGGGCCACGGACTGTGGCACGGCACGCTGGCTCCGCTCGCGCTCGGCTTGGAAACCGGCGTCTATGCGGGCAAATTCGATCCTGTGCGCCTGCTGCGCGCGCTGCACGAGTACGGGACGACCAATGTATCGGCGGCGGCAACGCACTATCGCATGATGATGCTCTCCGGCGCTGCGCCGAAGTACACGTATGCGATACGCAAGCAAACGTACACCGGTGAAGCGATCGATAGCGAGAGTCTCGAGTTCGCGCAGCGCACGTTCGGCGCGCCGATCGGCAGTATCTACGGAACGACTGAAGTTGGTGTGTGTCTCGTCTGTTATCCAGGCGCGCACGATCTTCCGATGAAGCCCGGTTCCCTCGGCAAGCCGGTCCCCGGCGTCCGTGTCGAGGTGCAAGACGCCGCCGGCAACCCGTGCCCGCCCGATGTCATCGGCGAGATCAAAGTGTGGCGCAGCGGCGCCTGGTTTCCAACCAAAGATCGTGGTTACGTCGACGCGGACGGCTACTTCTATCACGCCGGACGAGCCGACGACGTCATCATCTCGGCCGGCTGGACGATGAGCGCAAACGAAATCGAAAGCGCGATGCTCAAGCACCCCGCAGTACAAGGCGCCGCTGTGATCGCCGTGCCGGACGCGATGCGCGGCCAGATTGCCAAAGCCTTCGTCATTTCGAATCGGCCCGGCGACGAGGCGCTGGCCGTTGAGATTCAAGAGTTTGTCCGCGCGCACCTGAGCCGGCACGAGTTTCCGCGCGCTCTCGTCTTCGTCGAAGAATTGCCCAAGACGCCGGCCGGCAAAATCAACCGCAAAGCTCTGCGCGATCGCGAAGCTGCGGCCGCCAAGCTCGTTTCGAAAGGGAACTGATGTCTACTGAAGCCGTCGAACGCTTTCCCAAGATCACCGATCAAGGATTGGCCGAGTTGCGCGAGCGGATCGGAGCAAAGATCGAAAAGACGCTCGAGCCCTGGTGCTATGAGGCCACGCGTGACAACATTCGCCACTATGCCTACGGCATCGGTGACGACAATCCGCTGTGGTGTGACCCCGAGTATGCCGCCAAGACGCGCTGGGGCGGCATCGTGGCGCTCCCTAGCTTCCTGTTTGCCACGAACCGAATTGTTTCGGGTTACGTTGGTGGCCTCTCAGGCGTGCATGCGATGTGGGCCGGCGCCAATTGGACATGGCATCTGCCGGTGCGGCGCAACGACGAGATCACGACAGAGGCGTGGCTCAAAGATCTCATCGAGCACGAAACGCACTTCGCCGGGCGCGCCATTCAGCAGATCTATCACGTCGACTTCAAGAATCAGAAGGGCGAGCTGGTCGCCGAAGCGGACAGCTGGTGTTTCCGTACCGATCGCGATCACGCGCGAAGCGGACCCAAGTATGCGGATGTCAAGAGTCGTCCGCCGAAACGCTATACGGAAGAGGAATTGGCGGCGATTTTCGATCTGTACGCAAAAGAAGAGGTACGCGGCGCGACGCCGCGCTATTGGGAAGACGTGCACGTGGGCGACAAACTCCCGACGCTGGCGAAAGGCCCGATGACGATCACGGGCTTTATCGCCTATGCGCAGGGCTGGGGCGGCCTCTACATTCGCGCGAACAAGCTGAACTGGAAGCAGTTCAGTAAGCATCCTGGTCTCGGTATTCCAAATCGCTTCAACGTGCCGGATTGTCCGGAGCGTGTGCATTGGGATTCCGAGTTCGCCCTGCGCGTCGGCGCCCCCGGCGCTTACGATTACGGTCCAGAGCGCTGCTCGTGGCTCACCCACCATCTCACGAATTGGATGGGCGATGACGGGTTTCTGCGCACGGCAAGCTCGAAGATCCGGCGTCACAACCCCGAGGGCGATGCGGTTCGCATCGACGGGCACGTCGTCCGCACGTTCGTCGAAGAAGGCCG
>SCQY01000209.1 GCA_004298665.1 bacterium
GGCTTGTTCGTAATCAGCAGGTCGTCAGTTCGAGTCTGACCGTCGGCTCCAGCGCTTAGTACGGGTTGCCGCGCGAGCTCTCAAGGCACAACGACGATGCGACCGCGAACGCTACGAGAGGCAAGCGCTGCGTGTGCTTGAGCGGCTTCGGATACGTGGAAGATCGCGCCCACCCTCGCATGCAGCCGCCCGGAGGCCAAGAGGCGATTGATGCTGCGTGCAGCTTGTGCCAGATCGGGAATGGAAGCATTGCTGACAGCGAACCCGTGCAGCGTTACGTCGTTCGTGTACATCGCACCAACCGGAAGAGTCGGATCAGACCCCCGCAAGCCGGACATAACGATGGCCCTGCCGCCCAAATCAAGTAGCGGCAGACATTGCGCAAAATTGTTGCGGCCGCTGGAATCCCACCACACGTCGATCGCGCCGGCAGCGGCTACGCGCACCTGCGCATAGAGATCCTTCGAGTGAAAGTCTAACACTGTCTCGGCGCCGCAGTCCTTAACCCACACGTGATCCGCTGGCGCCGCCGTTGCGATGACGCGAGCACCCATGGCGCTTGCCACCTGGACGACCGCGCTGCCGACGCCGCCGCCGGCACCCTCTACGAAGACAGTCTCGCCGGCTTGCAGCCTGGCTTCGCGCACGAGACCAATGTGAGCCGTCGCAGCGGTATGCAGAAGAGCCGCAGCCTCTCTTACCTCGGCTCCAGCGGGCAGGGCGTAAAGGCGATCCATTGCAACCACGGCATATTCAGCGAATGCCCCTTGCCGGCCATGGTGTCCCAGACTGTTGCACCAGACGCGATCACCGATGCTGAAGGATGACACGCCCGGGCCCATTTCGACTGCCGTTCCTATGAGGTCACGGCCAATGACGAAAGGAAACGGGGTATGGGTGCGATAGTCTCCTGATCGTACGAAGAGATCGACGTGGTTGACGTCGCTGGCCTCCATGCGGACCAGCACGTCTGTTGGGCCCGGGCGCGGAACCGGGAGTTCCCCCACCTGAATGTTGTCAATGCCACCCGTTTCGCAGATAAATGCTGCACGCATGCTGCGTGGGATTGATATGGCAGCCGTCACTGGGAGCACTCCCATGGGCGCTAGATTGGGCGAGCCATCGGCGTGAGCCGTTGCAGTGCACGAGGCATGGCGCGTGGATCACCGTATGCGTATCCTGGTTGATGATTTTCGGGGAAGTTATCCTGCCGGGAGCGCGCGCTATTCGTGCAGGAGCGTCACGTGCCCGGCGCTACGGGCTCCAGGGTCGAATGCAACCGGAAAGCCCAGCGGAATAGAGGTTCCAGCGGGGCTTTTACGTTTCATGGCGGCGGATGACGGCGTTGGACGAAGATGCGTCGTCTCGAAGTCAGAGATTGATGCCGAAGCGCTCTTGGAGATTGCGGCGCCCCAGCGGCGTCACGCTCACTACGCGCGTCCCCGGGGCGCGCAGGATCCAGCGCAGCGTGCGCAGCCGATCCCATACCGCCGCGCCCAGCGCTCCGCCTAAATGCGGACGAGATTCGGTCCAGTCGTTGCACGCCGTTGCGAACTGGCGCCTGCGCCGGGCCACCTCGGCAAGGTCGATGCCAAGTTCCTCGAAGGTTTCACGCGCCGCAGGTCCCAGCACCACCTCACCGAGTCCCGCGCGAACTTTGCGCGCGCGATGCCGTAACGCAACGCCGACCGGTACTAGGGCCTTGCACTCCACGAGCGCGTCGAAGAGACGGACGCCGAGCCGCCCCGCAAGATGATCGTAACAGGTGCGCGCCAGTGCGATTGGTGCGGGTGCTTTTCCGGCGCGCGTTGCCTCACCGGCGGCTGACCCACGGCCGTTGGGGTCCGCGAGCGTCCGCACCAGGTCGATCGGACGAACGTTGAATTCTGACATCGGTAGCCGCTAGCGTACCGCAGTTTCTGTGACGCATCAAGGCATCCCGTGTGCGTCTGGCAAGGGCTTTGAGCGCGGAAGACGTCGTCGCTATGCTTGCAGGAGCGTCACGCGCCCGGCGCTGCCGTCGACGGCAGCGAGCAGAGCCCGGGTGCCGTCGAACGCCTCTCCAGCGGCGCAGCCCACCACGGCGGGAACGGCCAGGGAGCGAGCCACCTCGATGAGGTGAGCGCTGGGTCCGCCGCCGATTGAGATCAGCGCGGCGGCGTTCCAGAGCAGTGGCGCATATCCCGGCAGCGGGTGCGGCACGACCAAGACGCCCCGCTGTGCGGGACGAATGCTGTCCGGCCGTCCGGCGAACCATGCGCTGCCGGCGCCGATCCCCGGCGAGGCCGGCGTGCCGGTATATGCGCTGCCGTTAGCCGCTACGCTCACGTACACGAAGGGCTCCCACCCCTCGCGCGCTACGGCCGTACGGCGCAACGTGCGATGCGGTTGCTGCAAGGCACGCTCCAGGTCCGCAATGCCCAGTCGCCAGATGTCGTCGACCTTCGCTAGCGCTCCGGCCTCCATCAAGTGCCGGCCGACGCCGCGCAGCAACGCCACCAGGCGCACGCCTTGCGCCACGTTGAGCAGACGGCCCGCATCCAACGTGGCCAGCGCGCCTTCTTGCAGGCCATCGCGCAACGCCGCCAGCGCCTCGCTCGCCTGCCGCATACTCTCGGCGCTACGGTGGCCGTCGTGGCCCCAGGTGGCGGCCGAGAGCGTGGCCGCGATGGCGCGGGCTTCCGCGAAGGCGCCGGCTGGATCCGCGGACGCCAGCGGCGCCACGGCGGAGGGCGCGGGGAAGTCAGCCGATCCCACCGCCCACGGCAGCACAAGGGCATCGCCGAGCGGACCGCCGTACTGAGCCGCTAGATGGGCGATGCGTACCGCGATCGGCACGGCGAAGCCGTGCACGGGTGCCGGAGGATCGCTCGGAGGCTCCTGATCCGGCAACGGCGCCGAAGGGCGCGATTGCAGAAGGAGCACGCCTCGCTCGGGGGCCCAACCCCATTCGATCAGATCGTCTTCGAATGCCGCACGCACGTTGCGCGAGAGGCGCGCAACGTCTTGGAAGATTGAGGGCTCCACGCCGGTCATCTCGGCGGGCGTCTGCACGGCGCCGTCAGCGGTGACGGCCACGCGATGCCCGGACTCCCAGCCGCTGAGCACGTTTGCGGGAGACCCGCGTGTGGCCGTGATCGTCACGGTGTCGTTGGCGGCGATCACGGCCACGCCCGAGACGCCGAAGGATGCTTCGGGTTGGATCAACACCGCCAGGCGTTGCCGTTCGGGGGCGATGCCGAGCTCCTCGCAGCGCTCGACTGCGTCGCGCGAGAAGGCTGAGGCCCAGCACCCGCGGATCGCCGTCTCCAACTCCGCCGGCGCCACGCCCACGTACGAGGTAAACGCTCCGGCCCACGCCGCGTCGAGCTCCAAGGCGCTCGACGAGCGCACGACGAGCGATGCTCCTAGCGGCTCTGCCGCCGCCTGTAACTCCGCCAGCAGAGCGGGATCGAGCGCCGTGCCCATGATGGCCAGACGGGCTCCGCCGGGGCCACGCGTGAGGGCCGCCTCGGCACCAAGCGCAAGGGCGCGCTCCGCCTCAGCGGCCGGAACTACCACGCCCTGCAGCGCAGGCAGTCCGAGCCTGCGCGCCTGCGCGAGGCGAGCAGCTTTGGCTCCGACGGCATCGGGAGACAGCGCGCACGCCGCGCTGTCCAAGGCAGCGACGCGGCGATGGCGCGAAGGATCCACGTGCTCTACCCGCAGACGGTGATCTCTTTGACGGGGAACGTGGAGATCAGCTCGGTGCGGTCCTCGTGAACGATGAGCATCTCTTCGAGACGAACGCCGAACTCGTGGACCTTGCCGTGCTGCGTCTCCAGCGCGAAGACCATCCCAGGCTCGATGACCTGCGGAAAGTCCAGCGACCAGATGCGCGAGATCACCGGCATGTCGTACTGCGCCAAGCCCAGACCGTGGCCCCATAAGTTGGCGGCAGCCTGGTCCTCGTCTTCGTAGCCCCACGTTTCCTGCGCCGAGGGCCACTTGGAGGCGATGTCGCGCGTGGTCACGCCGGCCTTGACGGCGCCGATGGCGTCGTAGAGCCACTTGTAGGCGAGGTCATAGTAGCGCTTGTGCTCGTCGGTCGGCTTTCCGCCCACGCAGTACGTGCGGTAGTAGCACGACTTGAAGCCGTTCCAGGTGAGGGCGGCCAAGTCGATGATCACCAGCTCCCCCGGCCTTATGATGCGGTCGGAGAAGTTGCGCCAGTTGGGCCAGGCGTTGGGTCCGGAGGAGACGATGACATCCTCAACGTCTTCCATGCCGGGGATGTTGTAGAGATATTGCATGCCGAAGGCCGTGACCTGATTCTCCGTCAGGCCGGGCTTGAGCATCTTGGAGAACTCGTAGTGCAGGGCATCGCCGATGGCGCCGACGATGCGCATCGCTTCATGTTCGTCCTTGTTCTTGACGGCGCGCGCCTGCATCATCGGCGTCATGCCGTCGGTCCACGTGATCCCGGCCTTCTCGAAGGCTCTGATCATGTTGATATCGACGAAGTCGACGCCCAGCGGCTGGTCCTTCACGCCTGCTTCCTCGAGCGCATCGAGGAGCGCTTTGACGAACTTGTCGACTTGGGTCGCTGAGGCGGGCCCGGCGGCGCCTTTGATCCAGGCGAACGAGTGCCGGATGTTCTCAGGTTTGAGCCAAGGGGAGTGACGCGCAACGTGGATGCCGATGTCGCCTTGCTCGAAGAGGATAGGCTCCCTGCCCTCTACCAGGACTGCGTAGCGCAGCCCAGGCTTGAGGCGATTCCATCCCGGAGTGAGCGTCGAAGTGATGTATCTTACGTTCTCGTCGTACATGCACAGGATCGCGCCCAGGCCGTGGCTGCGCATCGCTGCGCGCGCGCGTGCCAAGCGGTGCTCTCGCATCCGCTGCCAGTTGATCCGCTCTTGCCAATCGGTACCGACACTGCCGAACGAAGCCATGTTCCGTGCTCCTCAGTCGAGATGCGGATACCACAACCGCTATGATGGCTGCAGCAACGGCTAATTTATCTTTTGATAAAACAACATGACGGCGAGTCTGTCAAGAGTGGGCTCGCGGCCGGCGCCGTGCGGCACGGGAGCCGCGTTTTCCGGCCGCGAAAGCGTGGGCGTGACCGCTGCATCCGTGCGTAAGGCTCCCAAGGCTAAGGCCAAGCCTAAGGCTAAGCCCAAACCCAAGCCCAAGCGCCTGCCGCCGGACGAGCGCGAGCGGCTCATCGTTCGCGAGGCCGTGGCATTCTTTGCTGAGCGCGGCTTCGAAGGGCAGACCCGCGAGCTGGCCAGGCGCCTGGGCATCACCCAACCCTTGCTGTACCGCTACTTTCCGAGCAAGGAGGCGCTCCTCGATCGGGTCTACCAAGAAGTGTACCTGAACCGATGGAATCCGCACTGGGAGGATATCCTCGAGGACCGTTCCCGCCCGTTGGAAGATCGCATCGTGGAGTTCTATAGCGATTACGCCCGCGCGGTGCTGACCTACGAGTGGATCCGGATCTTCATGTTCTCGGGTCTGCGAGGCATGGACCTCAACGGGCGCTATTTGACCGTGGTCCGCGACCGCATCTTCGCCCGCGTCATCCGCGAGCTCCGATTCGAAAACGCCCTACCCGCCCCCTCGGAGGTGCCGATCAGCGAGGCTGAGTTCGAGCTGGTATGGTCGTTGCACGCCAGCATATTCTATATCGGGATCCGGAAATGGATCTACGGTCTCACGATCCCCGACGACGTTACGGCGGTGGTCGTAGCGCTGACGACGGCGTTCATCGAGGGTGTCCCGGCCGTGGTTGCGCGGCTGACGGATGCGTCCCCTGAGTCGCGCGTGAGAGCGGCGGCGCGGCGGCCCACCCCTTGACAATGATCGGGGCTTTGTGTTTTATCGAAAGATAAATAGACGAACTTTCGGCTCGTCGTGAAGACGTGCCCGTCAACGGTCGCTTCAGTGGTCATCCTCGCTTACGTGGTCGCCGAATTTCACGAGCGCTTGAATCGAGGAAGCTGGACATGTACCATTCGAAACGCTCTCGTGCCGCTCTGGCCCGATTGCTCTCACTCGCGACCATCTTGGCGGTCGGTATCGCGTGTGTCGCGGCAACGCCAGCACGCGCCGCCGATCAGCCCCCGATCAAAGTTGGATTCATCTCGTCGTTGAGCGGCTACTTTGCCGCTCCCGGCAAGTACATGGAGGAGGGGCTCAAGCTCTATCTCCAGGAGCACAACGACACGATCGCCGGGCGCAAGATCGTCCTCGACATCGCCGACGACCAAGGAAATCCCGCCGTCGGCCTCACGCAGCTGCGCAGGCTCGTCGAACAAGATCATGTCGACGTGATCTTCGGCCCGCTCTCCGCGGCCGTGGGTTCGGCGATGGCGACGTACCTCGACTCGCATAAGACTCCCGCGGTCTATCCGATCGTCTCGTCAGACGACCTTACCCAGCGCACGCCGGCTGCCTACGTCGTGCGGACGGGCTGGACGAGCAGTCAGACCACGCAGCCGCTGGGCGACTACGCGTACAAGACGTTGAAGTACCGCAAGGTGGCGACGATCGCGTACGACTTCTCGTTCGGCTGGGAGAGCATCGGCGGCTCCGTCGCAGCGTTCCAAGACGACGGCGGCAAGGTGGTCAAGCAGATCTGGACGCCTCTTTCCACGACCGACTTCTCGCCGTATCTCTCGGAGCTGCCACGCGACGTCGATGCCATCATGTGCAGCTATTCGGGATCGCAGGCCGTCAATTTCATGAAGCAGTACAAGGCGTTCGGTCTGAAGATACCGCTGATCTGCCAGGGCAATAGTACCGACGAGAGCACGCTCCAAACCACCGGATCGGCGGCTCTTGGCATCGTGACGGCATTGCAGTACAGTGCCGCACTCGATACGGCCGCGAACAAGAAGTTCGTTGCTGCATACACCAAGGCGTATGGACACGGACCTTCGTACTACGGCGAGGGCACGTACGTCGGAGCGATGGTGCTGGCCGGCGGAATCGAGGCGCTGCACGGCAACATCTCGGATCCCACGACTTTCGTGAAGGCGATGCGCAGCGTCAATCTCACGAACGCACCGCGTGGTCCGATCGGCTTCGACTCCTACGGGAACCCCGTGCAGAACGTCTATATCCGTAAGGTCGAAGAAGTCGGCGGCCAGCTCGCGAACGTGGTGATTCATACGGATCACAACGTCTCGCAGTTCTGGACATACGATCCCGCGGCGTTCTTGCGGCATCCGGTGTATTCGCGAAGCTATCCGCCGTGCAACGACTGTAAGTAGCGCAGTCGCGATGCGCGCTATGGTGCTGGAGTCTTTCGGCGCGCCGCTGCAGTTGCGCGAGTTGCCGGATCCCGAGCCTGGTCCGGGCGACGCCGTCGTGCGCGTGCAGGCGTGCGGCGTCTGCGCGAGCGACCTCAAGATCGTCTCGGGGGCGCTCACGGGGACGCCGCTGCCCCACGTTCCCGGCCACGAGATCGCAGGCGTGGTCTCGGCGGTGGGATCCGGCGTCTCGTCGCCGCGGGTGGGCGAGCGCGTAGCGTGCTACTTCTATCTTTCGTGCAACCGTTGCCTCAACTGCCGCACGGGCCGCGGTACCGTGTGCCTGGCACTCGCCGGGCGCATCGGATTCGAAGTCGACGGAGGCCTTGGGGAGCTGGTCCGCGTGCCGGCGGCGTTGTGTCTCCCCGTTTCCGACGGAGTCCCCCCCGAGGCTGCCGCCGTCGCGATGGACGCGATCGCCACGCCGTATCACGCGATCGTGACGCGCGGCCGCCTCGCCCCCGGAGAGACGGCGGCCATCGTTGGCGTCGGCGGCCTCGGTCTCCATGCCGTTGAGCTCGCGCATGCCGTCGGTGCGCGGGTGATCGCGATCGACGTCGACGAAGGGCGCCTAACTCTCGCACGCGAGCTGGGAGCCGACCAGACCGTGCGCATCGATTCCGCTGGTTGTCTGCCTCACGCTCCGCTGGTCGACTTCGTGCTCGATACGGCGGTCAGCGCGCAGACGCTGTTGGGAGACGTGGCGCTGCTGCGTCCCGGGGGCCGCCTGGCGCTGGTCGGCTACAAACCCGGCCTAGGAGCGTGCTGGGACACTGCGGATCTGGTTCTGAACGAGATTACCGTCTTGCCGTCGCGCGCGGCGGGGCTCGACGAATGCCGGCGCGTGCTCGACCTCTTGGCGATGGGGCGCATCCGCGCGGTCGTCGACCGGCGCTATGCGCTCCAAGACGTGAACCAGGCATTCGATGCGCTGCGCGGCGGCATGCTCAACGGCCGCGCGGTCGTGGCGCTCTAGCCGTGGGCGATTGGAACCAGCTCAGCTTCGATCTCTTCCCAGCGCAGAACACGCCCAAGGCAGACCTGCATGAGCTTCAGCGCCATCGCATGGGCCTCGGGCCCGTCCATCGTCTCCACGCACTCTTCGAGCAGCACCAGCTCGAAGTCGCGGTTCACGATTTCGAAGGCGTTGCAGAGCACGCAGCTGTTCGTGTTGATGCCCGCCAGCAGCACGGTTCGCGCGCCGTGATCGCGCAACACGAATTCGAGGTCGGTGTGCAGAAACGCGCTGTAGCGCTTCTTCGTGGTCACCACCACGTCGCCGGGACGGTAGAGTTCCGGGATGATCTGCGTGCCCGGCGAGCCCTCCATGTTATGTTCCGCGCTGCGCGCTCGCGTGCCCGAGCGCTTGGAGGCCCAGAACGGATTGCTCTGCGCCTCGGACGGACGGCGGTAGACGGTAACGACGTGGACCACTGGAATCCCAGCGGCCCTGGCACGATCGAAGATGCGCGCGCTGCGCTCGACGACGGCACGGGCACGATCGGCGGCTACGGGCATAGTCGCAACCGCGGGGTCCAAATGACCCCGGTGCATATCGATCGCGACGAGGATCGGGCATTCGAGCTTGCGTTCAATCGCGGTCATGATAGCAGACGCCTACGACGTGATGTGTGAGGATCCCTAGCGATGACGTGTCTTGACGTTCATGCTCATCTCATTCCTAACTCGGTTGTCGATCGGCTCCTGAAGGATGGTTCCGCGCGCACCAACGATGCCGGTACGATGATCTCCCTTCCGCCGTCGATCAGCGGCGTGCGCGAAGCGGTGGCCACGCCGTTCACGCCGGAGCTGCGCGATATCGACGTGCGCCTCGCCGCCAACGACAGGTACGGCATCGACCGCCAGATCATCTCCGTGCCGCCGTTCTACTTCGGCTACCGGCAGAGTCCCGAGGCGGGCCGGGCATACGCGCGCGCCGCAAACGACGATCTCTCCAAGGCCGTGGCTGCCCATACCGGCCGTTTCTCCGCGTTCGCGACCGTTGCGCTGCAGGACCCGCCCGGCGCCGTGCGCGAGTTGGAGCGCTGCATGGGCGAGCTCGGCTTCGTGGGCGTCGAGATCGGCTCGAACATCGCCGGTACCGAGCTCGACGATCCGTCGCTCGAGCCGTTCTGGGCAGCGTGCGTGCGTCTAGGCGCGCTGATCTTCATCCATCCGCATCATGTGGTGGGCGGCGACCGGCTGGGTGCCTACTATCTCTCGAACTTCTTCGGAAACCCAAGCGACACGGCGTTGGGCGCCGCGCGGCTGATCTTCGGCGGCGTACTGGAACGCTACGATCTCAAGATCGTGCTGGCGCATGCGGGCGGCGCGCTGCCGCAGCTCATCGGGCGCTGGGATCACGGCTGGAGCGTTCGTCCGGAGGCGAAATCGCTGCCGAAGCCGCCAAGCACGTACTTCAAGCGGCTCTACTTCGATACCATCGCCCACGACGACGTGATTCTCACGGACCTGATCCACCGGGTTGGCGCGGGGCACGTCGTCGCCGGCACGGATGCGCCGTACGACATGGGCATCCCCGACCCGCACGCGCTGCTGGCACGCCTGCCGATCGACGAGCGGGAGCGCGAGGCGATCCTGGGGGGGAATCTCGCGCCGCTGCTTCATCTCGCAGCCGCGCGCTAGGAGCATCATCGTCATGAAGATGGCAAAAGAGCTCGAGGTCCATCGTCATTTCATCGACGGCGTTTCCGTACCCAGCGCCAAGAATGAAACCTACGATCTCGTCGACCCGGGAACCGGCGAGGCCGTTGGAAAAGCGGCCCGCGGCGACGCCGGCGACGTCGAGCGCGCCGTCAGCGCAGCGCGCCGGGCGTTTCAGGACGGGCGCTGGTCGGAGCTTGGAGTAGTTGCGCGCGCGCGCATCCTCAATGTTTTCGCCGACGCTATCGAAGCGGCGCTGCCGCGCTTGGCCGAAGTCGAGACGCTCTACACGGGGCGCCCCATCCGGGAGATGCGCGCGCAGCTCTCACGTCTGCCGGAATGGTACCGCTACTTCGCGGCGGTCGCGCGCTCGTCGGATGATATCGTTACGCCGTTCGAGGGACACTACCACAACTACGTGCGGCGCATCCCGATCGGAGTCGTCGCGCAGGTGACGCCATGGAACCATCCACTGCTGATCCTGGCCAAGAAACTCGCACCCGCCTTAGCCGCGGGCAACTGCGTGGTCGTCAAACCTTCGGAGTTCACTCCGGTCACCACGCTGATGCTCGCGCAGATCGCCAAGCAAGCCGGGGTGCCGGACGGCGTGATGAACGTGGTGACGGGCTTCGGTTCCGAAGCGGGCGCTGCGCTCTCGTACTCCAAGGGCATCGACAAGCTCGACCTCACGGGCGGAACGGAGACGGGGCGCGCCGTGGCGCAGGCTGCGGGCGCCAACCTCATCCGCTGCACGTGCGAGTTGGGCGGCAAGGCGCCGATGCTCGTCCTGCCCGACGCCGATCTCGATGCGACGGCGGCCGGAGCGGTCTTTGCCGCGTTCATCGCCGCCGGCCAGACCTGCATCGCGGGGACGCGCATTCTGGTGCAGGAGCAGATGATGGAGCCGTTCCTTCAGCGCTTGCTCCCGCGCGTGCGCTCGCTGCGCCTGGGATTGCCGCAGGCAATCGAGACGCAGTTGGGGCCGCTGGTCGCGAAGCGCCAACTGGCGCGCACCGAGGAGTACGTCGCGATCGCCCTCGCCGAGGGCGCAACGGTCGCCTGCGGCGGCAAGCGGCCCGGCGATCCGGCGCTGGCGGGCGGCTTCTACTACGAGCCCACGGTGCTCACGAACGTCACCAGCGAGATGCGCGTGGCGCAGGACGAGATCTTCGGGCCCGTGACGTGCGTGATCGCCTATCGCGATGAAGAGCACGCCGTGGCTATCGCCAACGGCATCCGCTATGGTTTGGGCGCCTCGGTATGGACTGCCGATGCCGCTCACGGCATGCGCGTAGCCCAGCGTCTCGTATGCGGCATCGTCTGGATCAACGATCATCACCGGATCGACCCGTCTTCCGTGTGGGGCGGCTTCAAAGCGTCGGGGATCGGTCACGAGAACGGCCACGAAGCGTATCACGAGTACACCAAGATACAGAGCGTCGTCGTCAACCTCGGCGAGCCTCCCGACTGGTACGGCACGACCGGCGTCGTTCGCTTGAGCTGACTTCCCGCGGACCAGGTAAGGAGTTCGATGATGCAAGAGACGCATGAGATCCGCGATGGCATGCGGATCGACTGGGATGTTCCCATCGCCATGGACGACAGCGTCGTCCTGCGGGCCGACGTCTTTCGCCCCGCCGCCGAGGGACGCTATCCGGTCATTCTCTCCTACGGGCCTTACGGAAAGTGGCTGATCTTCAAAGACGGCTACGAGACCGCGTGGGAGAAGATGGTGACCAACTACCCCGATGTCGCCATGGGCTCGAGCAACCGCTACCAGAGCTGGGAGATCGTGGACCCCGAGAAGTGGGTGCCCGACGGTTATGCGTGTCTGCGCATCGACTCGCGCGGCGCCGGGCGCTCGCCGGGGTTCGTCGAATGCTGGTCGCCCCGTGAGACGCGTGATATCCACGACTGCGTGGAGTGGGCCGGCGTTCAAGCATGGAGCAGCGGAAACGTCGGGATCAGCGGCATCTCCTACTACGCCATGAATCAGTGGCAAGTAGCCTCGAACGCGCCTCCTCACCTCGCCGCGCTGTGCGCATGGGAAGGCGCGGCCGACTTTTACCGTGACCTGGGCCACCACGGCGGCATCTTCAGCACGTTCGCACCCAACTGGTACGACATGCAAGTCAAGTCCGTCCAGCACGGCCTAGGAGCGCGCGGCTACCGCAGCGGGATGACGGGCGGCTGGGTCTCCGGTCCGCCGACGCTGACTTCCGAGGAGCTGGCGGCAAACCGCGCCGATCTAGGCGGCGACATGCGCGACCACGTGCTGGACGACGACTACTGGCACGCGCGCTCCGCCGACTGGTCGAAGGTGACCGTACCCTTCCTCTCCGCGGGAAACTGGGGCGGCCAAGGGCTCCATCCACGCGGCAATACCGAGGCATTCATGCGGGCCGCCTCGCCGCAGAAGTGGCTCGAGATGCACGGCGGCGAACACTGGACCTCGTTCTATACCGACGCCGGGATCGCGCTCCAAAAGCGGTTCTTCGGCCACTTTCTCAAAGGCGAGGACACGGGCTGGGGCGAGCAGCCGCGCGTCGTGCTGCACGTCCGTCACGTGGACCGCTTCGTCGAGCGCGCCGAAGAAGATTGGCCGATCCCGCGCACGCGCTGGCAGCGCCTCTACCTGCGCACCGACACGTTGGCGCTCCAGACGCAGCCGCCCGCCGATGACGCTACGGTCTCGTTCGACGCGCTTGGCGACGGCCTCACGTTCCTGAGCGCGCCTTTCGAATCGGAGACCGAGATCACGGGACCTCTGGCGGCGAAGCTCTGGGTCTCCTCTTCCACCGCCGACGCCGATCTGTTTCTCGTGGTTCGCGTCTTCGCGCCCGACTTCCGGGAAGTCGTCTATCAAGGTGCCCTCGATCCGCACACCCCGGTAGCCCAAGGTTGGCTGCGCGTCTCGCATCGCAAGCTCGATCCGGCCCTCTCGCTGCCCTATCGCCCCTATCACGCGCACGATGAGCTCCAACCGCTTACGCCAGGCGAGGCGGTGGAGGTGGACGTCGAGATCTGGCCCACCAGCATCGTGGTACCGGCAGGCTACCGCCTAGGCCTGAGCGTGCGGGGACGCGACTACGTCTACCCAGGCGGCAGCGGCGGCGGCCTCTCCAACATGAAGAACGAGTTCACCGGCGTCGGCCCGTTTCTCCACGACGATCCGATCAATCGCCCCGCCGCCGTGTACGGCGGAAGGACGACGATCCACGTGGGTTCGGAACGCGAAGCCTACCTGCTGCTGCCCGTGATTCCGGCGAGATGAGTGCGGCGTCTCATACGCCCAGGTAGTCGGCGCGTACGCGCTCGTTCTGCGCCAGATCCTCTGGGGGGCCGTGGTAGACCACGGTCCCTTTGCTGATTACGTACGTGGTGTCGGCCATCGACAGTGCCAGCGGAAGATTCTGCTCCACCAGCAGCACCGCGATGCCCGTGGCCTTGAGCTCCGCCAGCTTTTCGTGGATCATGCGCACGATCATCGGCGCCAGACCCTCCGAGGGCTCGTCCATGAGCAAGAGCGTGGGGTTGGACATCAGCGCGCGTCCCACCGCCACCATCTGCTGCTCGCCGCCGCTGAGCTGGGAGCCGTAGTGGCGGCTGCGCTCCCGCAGCCGCGGCATGAAGTCGTAGACCGTTTCCAGATTCCAGCGGCTGCCGCTGGAGCCGCGGGCCCCGATGAGCA